>JALYTE010000459.1 GCA_030854435.1 Acidobacteriota bacterium
GCGCTTGGCGCTGCTGTTCAACCTGCTGCTGTTGCTTCTGTTGCAGTTGTTGCTGGGCTTGGTGCTGTTGCTCCAGTTGCTGCTGCTGTTCCTTTTGTAGTTGCTGCTGCTGCGCTTGGCGCTGCTGTTCAACCTGCTGCTGTTGCTTCTGTTGCAGTTGTAGCTGCGCCTGACGCTGCTGTTCTAGCTGCAACTCCTGTTGTTGCTGCTTCTGCAGCTGCTGCGCTTGGCGCTGCTGTTCTACCTGCTGCTGTTGCTTCTGTTGCAGTTGTTGCTGGGCTTGGCGCTGCTGTTCGAGACTCGGCTGTTGTGGTTGCGGGGCGGGTGTCGCCGCCGGACGTTCGGTGATGGGCCGCGCTGCCGTGGGTTGCTGACGCTGTTGCGAGCTCGGCTGGTTGGCGGGCGGCTGCGGCTCGGTGCGAATGGGCGCGTCCGGTGCCTGCCTGCGCGGGCCAGCTTGCGCTGAACCCGGTTGAGCAGGCGTCTGTACGGGAGCGGGCTTGGCACCGCGAGCGGGTTGGGCCGGGTTTGGCTGGGTCGAATTCGGCGCAGCCGGGTTTGGCTGAACAGGCGCGCGTCCCGTGTCGGGCCGACCGCCGTTTACACCGCCTTGGTTTGCGTTTCGCGGCGGAGGCAGCGTCTGGGGATCGGCGGGACGGGCAACGCCCACGGGCGGGGACGTGTTGCCACGATTCGGTTTAGCTGGCGCTGAGCCTTGCGGCGGGGTTTGGCCGCGGCTGGTAGTTCCGGGCGCGGCTGCATTGACGTTGCCGCCGTCACGCCGCCCGCGCAAGTTGGGCGCTCCGTTGCCGCGTGTATCGAGCACCGGGCGTTCCACTTTCGCCGGAAGGGCTTTGGCCGGAGGACGGGCCGCCGCCACCTGCTGCTGCGGCACAACCGGTGGACGCGTCGCGACCGGGGCACTCTGGAGTTGACGAGCATCGACCTTCACCGCCGACTCGCGCACTGGACGACCGGTGCCGAAGCTTCGCTCCGGAATCGCCACCGTCGCCACCGAGCGGTTCACGTAGGTCGCCGGCTGATTGTTCACATACACGTTTGTGGTGCGGTTGTTGTAGATGTTGGTGACTTCAACCGTATTGCGGTTGTAGATGTTGGTCACGTTGACGCGGTTTACGTACACCGGGCTGGAGCGATACCAGGGGTGATAGACCTCGCGCGGACCGAGCGGGAACCACGCGGCCACACGACCGCTGCCTCCGCCGATGCTGATCGAAAGACCGCCGCCCCCGCCGCCGCCTACGAACACCACCAGCGCGGGCGAGTACACAGGTCGCACCACGCGCGGTCCCGGGACCCATCCCCAACGGTCGCCAAAGCGGTTCCAGCGGCCATAGTGGTAGGGCGCAAAGCCCCACGGCTCGGAGCCTACCCAGGTCCATCCCCAGGGCTGGATGAGCGCCCAGTGGCCCACGCTGTAGGGCGACCAATCCACCGCCAGGCCGCGTGGATACCACACCGCGCCGTAGTCGGCTGAGTTGTCCCAATCGCCATACGTGGCCAGGTCGGCGGCGCCGACCGTGTCCGCGTTGATGTAGCTTCCTTCCGAGGCAAACGCCTGCTGATGAAATACATCGCGCTGTCCGGAAAAGCGGTCGAGATCATCCTGGCGGGCGCGACCGACAAATCGCGCCTGCGCCGGTCCCGATCCGCTGACCTCAAGACTCTGGCCTGCCTGCACCACCTGCTGCACGCCATCGGCGTTCACCTGGACCTCGCCCGAGAGCGCGGTGACGACGGTGACGTTGTCCTGCGGGTAGACATCGATGCGCGTGTCGCCGTCCTGCAACAGCGTCACGGAGGCGTTGGGGGTGTCCACTTCGGTGGTCGTGTAGGGGTCGAGCGCATAGGCCCGCAGATGCACGCTGCCCTGCGCCAGGCCGAATTGCGCGACTTGATCGGACAGTGCACTGACCGTTAGATCGGTCTGTTGACCCAGCCGCACGGTGAGTTGGCCGACCTGAACTTCGCTGCGCGCTCCGTTGTCGGTGTAGAGACGGTCGCCGTCGGTCAGCGGGTAATTGATCTCCGCCGCGCTGAAGTCCTGCGCGCCCGCCGGCTGGAGCGAGACGTTGCCTTGCAGCACGCTCAGGCGTCCCACAACGGACGGCGGATCGGACTGCGAATTCTGTTGGGAATCGTGACCCGGCTGCGCGCCGTAGGAATCTTGCGCTCGGACCACAGGTGTCGACGCGACAAGCGCAGCCACCGCGAAAACAGTAGCTAGATGCGCGAAAGTCTTGAAACGGAGAATGTTCATAGTCTTCATGGATGCAGCTCCTTCAAGCCGGGATGCAGCTCCTGCGAGCGCACATAAACTTTTTATGCAGCGCTCCAGAGTGTAAACCCGCTGCGCGGATAAAGGTGCGGCCAAATTGCAAATGATTTCCCGCATGGAACCATTTGCGGCGGCGAAGCGTATCCTACTCTCGCCGGGATACGTGCGGCTGCTGCCGCATCGCCTCCCGAAGGAGACTTCCATCATGCGCCTATTTTCCGCCCTGGCCCTTTCCTCATTGCTGTGCATGACCGTCGCAGGCTGCCACGTCACCACGCACAAGAACGGCAACAACGACAACGTGGATATCGGCACGCCGTTCGGCTCCATGCAGGTCAAAACCAATGAAGATGTGAATGTCGCTGGGCTGGGTATTACGCCCTATCCGGGGGCGCAGTTGCTCAAAAAAGACACGGACAGCGGCGGGGGCGACGGTGCGGCCGACGTGAACATGAGCTTCGGCAGCTTCCACCTCGGCGTTAAGGCCGTGAGCTACACCACGCCCGACGGCGCCGACAAAGTGCTCGCGTTCTACAAGAAAGATCTGGCGCGCTACGGCGTGGTGTTGCAATGCGAAGGCACCCATACCATCGGCGACGCCAAACGCACCGCCCAGGGACTGACCTGCGCTGATGGCGACCGCCACAAGGGTGTCCACACCACCTGGAACGGCGACGACGATGCCACCAAGAACGAGTTGCGTACCGGCAGCAAGCAGCACCAGCACATCGTCGCGATGGAACCGAAAGACGGCGGCACCAAGATCGGCCTCGTCGCACTGGATCTGCCCGGAGATTTCTCCAACGACGACCACAAGGACAGCAAGGACAGCGACTAGTTTGCTCCCACGCCAGCGCTAAGGTAGCTTCGAAAGAGTGACGCACCGATATTGTCCCCGCTGCAACGCGGACCTGCCCCCGCACGACGAGGGCACCCTGATCTTCTGCTCCCATTGCGGAGCGCCGCAGGTGTTGCTCTCTGAAGACCTCCTGACGCAGGTTGAAGTCCAGGCCAAAGCGGCCGAAGCCAGCGCCGCCGCAGGCCCGGTGCCGCGCGACCCGGGCACTCTGGTATGGGCCGGAGCGCTGCGCTGGGTCGCGCTGGCGGGAGCCATCGCCGCAGGGTTGGCGTGCCTTTCACTGCTGCTTCCCGGCGTCGGCTTCCTGGCGCTGCTGTGGGCCGTCATCAGCCCGGTCGTGGTGATCGGCTTGTTTCAATCGCGGTCCCCGCAGGTCCCGATGAGCGCCGGCTTCGGCGCGCGCATGGGCCTGCTGACGGGGCTTGCCGTCTCCACCGTATTCACGGTGATCTTTACGGCGATGGCGTTGGTGGAACGCTTCGCACTCAAAGGAATGGGAGAGTTCGACAGGCAGTGGGTCTTGATGCTCGACCAGTTGCAGACCCGCATGGTCGCGCAATCCGGGCCGGACGCGCTGCCGCTGATCAAGGCGTTCGCGCTGCCCGAGTTTCGCGCCGGATTTGTGCTCTGCTTCATCGCTTTCGGGATCGCGATTCTGCTGACGATTACGACGGTGGGTGGCGCCTTCGCCGGCTTCACGCGATCACGCACGAAGGCGTAGCTCGCGCTACCGCGCTATCATCCAAATATCATGAGCGAAGCGAAGACTCTCTCTACATCGACCGAACCCAACGACACCAAACAGCCCAAATCTCCGAACATCCGCGAGAAGGGGCGCCTCATGTCCGCGTCCGAAATCGAGCGCACGCTGGTGCGGCTGGCGCACGAAATCGTCGAGCGCAACAACGGCAGCAAGAACCTCGGACTGGTGGGCATCAAGCGCCGCGGAGTGCCCATCGCGCAGCGCCTGGCGCGCATGATCGAGGTCATCGAGAAGGAACCGGTCGACACCGGCGTGCTCGATATCAGCTTCTATCGCGACGACTTGAGCACGCGCGACGAGCGCCCGGTGGTCGAAAAGGGCGAGCTTGGCTTCGATGTCAACGGCCGCGACATCATCATGGTCGACGACGTGCTGTACACGGGCCGCACCATCCGCGCGGCGCTCGACGCGCTGTTCGATCACGGCCGTCCCAAGAGCGTGCAGCTGTTGGCGCTGATCGACCGCGGCCACCGCGAACTGCCCATCGAAGCCAAGTTCATCGGCCGCATCATTCCCACCTCGCGCCGCGAAATCATCGAGGTGAAACTACAGGAAATCGATGGCGACGAGCAGGTGCTGCTGGTGGAGTTGGTGGATTAGGCCTCGGGGTGAACGACCCGCAATCCCAAGTGTCTTTCGAACGGATCGTAGTCGCGGTCTCGATGCAAGAGAGTATGTCCCCCGCGAATGCAAACGGTCGCGACAATGCAATCGATCGTCTTTCGGATGGTAATCCCTTTTGCCCGCAGTTGCCGATAGTTCTGCGCCGACTCAAGAGCGATTGCCGCTCCGCCACTGGGCGCGATTTCAAGGGCTGACAGTTGGGTGCGGATCCTGGCGAAAAGGAGATCGTCACGCACGCCTTGCAACACTTCGCAGAAAATGAGATCTGTCAAGCCAATCTTGGTCGGTCTGAGGTTACGGTTCAGCCAGTCGGTCTGAAAGTTCGGGACCGCGTTGATGTAGTCGATCCAGACACTCGTCTCGACGATTGTCATAGCGGCCTACTCCTCGCCATGTGCTAAGCGGGACTTTTCGAGATCGCCTTCCCATCCCCCTATGCCCCAGAGCTTGCGTATCCCCTGTTGCGCACGAATCTGGATCAGCAGTTGTAAAGCTTCCTCGACTGTCGCACGTTTAGTCTTGGTGCCGTTGCTACGCATCGCCCGCTTCATCAGTTGGTCTTCTATATCGATGTTAGTTCGCATATCGCCCTCCATGTGTAAGAATCTCATATTATTGTGTATAAATACATAAAAGTTAAGAATGCTACGAGATAAAGCGCTCAAAGAACAAATAGACTCCGAAGCACTTGCGCCCGAACCTCTCTCCATGGGCGCGGTGCTGCGCCTCCCGACCATGCGCCGCCTGTGGTACGCGCAAATCGTCTCCGTGTTCGGAGATTTCATGGCGCTGTTCGCCGTCATTACGGTGATGACATTCAAGCTGCACGCCACCGCGCAGCAGATCACCGGCATTCAGATCGCCTACCTTCTGCCCATTGCTCTGCTGGGCATCGTCAGCGGCGTCTTCGTCGACCGCTGGCCCGTAAAGCCGACGCTGGTGGCGAGCGACTTCATTCGCGCCGGACTGGTCCTGCTGCTGCTGTTCGTTCACACCGTCTACGGCTTCTACGCCGTGCTGGCGGCGATCAGCGTCGTTTCAAGTTTCTTCGCGCCCGCGCAAGGCGTCGCGATCCGGTCCGCGGTCCCATTGCATGGCCTGCGCTCCGCCAACTCGCTGATCCAGCAGGCCATGTTCATTCTGCGCATTATCGGCGGGCCGACGGCCGTGTTCATCGTGGCGCACCTGGGCGAAAAGGTGTGCTTCTGGATCGACTCCGCGAGCTTCGTCGCCTCCGGCACGCTGATCGCATCGCTCGCGCTGACGGCTACAATGCAGAGCGCCGCCACCGCTCTGAAGACGACGGAGAAGGCTGGCCTCGCGCGCATTCTCGAAGACATGAAGGAAGGCGCGAGCTTCATTTTCCACCACGCCGCGTTGTTGTTCGTGATCGTCGCGCTGGCGGCGGGCATGTTTGTGATGGGCTGCTTCGGCCCGCTGATCGCGGTCTTTGTGCGCGACACGCTGCACGCCTCGACCAGCGTCTTCGGAACGGCCAGCGCCATGATCGGCGTCGGCCTGTTCGCGGGTATCTCCATCCTCAATGCCGCCGCGAAGAAGGTGAAGAACACCACGCTGGTTTACTCCGGGTTGGGCGGCATCGCGGTCGGCACGCTGCTGATGGCGGTTGCCCCGCACATCGTCTTCAGCATCGGGCATCGCACCATCGCCGTCGATGTCGTGATGACCATCCTGGGCTGCTTCGCGGTCGGGTTCGCCGCCGCAGGCATCATCATTCCGTCGCAGACCATGATCCAGGCCGAAACGCCTCCCGCGATGCTGGGCCGCGTCGGCTCGACGGTGATGTCGCTGATTTTCAGCGCGCAGATTGCAGGGCTGGTCCTGAGCGGCATCCTCGCCAACCACACCAGCGTGCGCCGCGTCTTCGCGATTTGCACGGTGATGCTGGCGCTGCTGATCGCCGCCGGCAAACTGTGGATGGAGCCGAAGGAAGTTCCGCGCCGTGTCGCGGCCTAGGGCTGGATGCGGATGCCCCATTCATCGCGCTTTTTTGCGATGAGTGGGGGGAGCACAACTACTTCAGCACCTCCCGAAACGCCTCACCCGCCGCCCGGACGATCGCATCCACCTCCGCCTCGCCATGCGCCGCCGAAACGAACGCCGCCTCATACTGGCTGGGCGGCAGCCACACGCCACGCTCCAACATGGCGCGATGAAAACGCGCAAAGGCCGCGGTATCGGAGGCGCTCGCCGTAGCGAAGTCCGTGACATCCTCCGGCGTGAAGAACCATGTAAACATGCTGCCAACACGGTTGGTCGTCAGTGCAATCCCATGCTCGGCGGCCATCAGCGCGACGCCCCCTGCGATGGCCGCTGTTGTCGCTTCAAGCTGCGGATAGAGCGTGGCCTGATATTCAAGAATATGTTCGAGCGTAGCGATACCCGCCGCCATTGCCAGCGGGTTTCCGGAAAGGGTTCCCGCTTGATAGACAGGGCCCAGCGGCGCGAGAAAGTCCATCACATCCGCGCGCCCGCCGAACGCGCCAACGGGCAATCCGCCGCCGACAATTTTGCCCAGCGTCGTCAGGTCGGGCAAGCCGCCAAGCTCGTCCGCATAGAGTTCCTGCGCGCCACCTGCGGCGAGGCGAAATCCGGTCATCACTTCGTCGAATATGAGCAGCGCACCCTGGTCGCGAGTGAGTTTGCGCAGGCCCGCAAGAAAACCGGGCGCGGGCGGAATCGTTCCTGCATTGCCAACAACGGGCTCCAGAATGACGCATGCAATCTGTTCGGGATGGCCTTCAAAGGCCGCTTCGACAGCCGCAAGATTGTTGTACGGAAGTGCGAGCGTGTGCATCGCCGTCTCGTTGGGAACGCCCGCTGAGCCGGGAATGCCGAACGTCGCGAGCCCGCTGCCCGCCTTCACCAGCAG
>JALYTE010000472.1 GCA_030854435.1 Acidobacteriota bacterium
GGAGCGCAGGCGATCCGGACCGAACAGCGCGGCACCGGCGCGACCCCGGGTCGCCATCGCCTCGGCCGCGTCGGCATCGTCGAGCACACGATTGCACGCGGCGATCCAAGCCGCCCTGTCGGAACACACCAGCAGGTGTTGACCCGGCTGCAACTCGTTGGCGAAGCCGGCGTGCGCGAAAGCCGAGGCCACCAACGGCCGGCCATGCGCAAGCGCGTCTATCACCTTGATCTGCGTGCCGCCGCCGGACTCAATCGGCGCGACGACCAGCGACGCGAGGTCGTACTCGGCCTGCAGGTCGGCGACGTACCCGCGCAAGACTATTCCCGGCCCGCTTAGTTCGGCAAACAGAGCCTGGGGGCACTTGCCGATGGCGTGCAACTCGACAACACGGCCTTCGCTGCGCAGCGCAGCGAAAACCTCGCGCACGAACCATCGCAGCCCGTCCGCATTCGGTGGGTGCTCGAACAGACCGACCATCAGAATCCGGCCCGGCACCGCCGGCGCTCTGGGGCGATCGGGGTCCGGAAGGCGGACCACGTTGCGCATGATCGACACCCGCTCCGCATCGACTCGACGCACATCGAGAGGATTCACGCACCAGACATGGCCCGCACGCCGCACCACACAAACCGCCACGGCGTTGCGGACCCAACGACGGAGACGGCGCCCGACGCTCGCCGATTCGGTTGACGGAAGCGATTTGACGATGTCATCGGCGTCGATCACCAGCCGCTGCCACGCAAAGCGCGGCACGAAGAACGCCAAGCCCAAATAGCGAGCGACGATAACGTCATAGCCGCCTTCGCGGATGATGCCGGAGACCCAGGCGCGGATGCGGGCGCGTTGGCGCCATGCGGCGCACGACGCACCGGACTGGGTGTAGAGAGCGTGGCGCACCCCTTCGCTGTCCCAGTCTGGATCGAGCCGCCAACTACCGCTGCGGTGAATGATCAACGTGTGCAACTCACCGATTCCCGCCATGGAATCGCGAAGGTGGTTACTTCGGATCGCGGCACCGTAGGACCGATCGTCGATGGCGTTGAACGTGAGAAACAGCAGCTTCATCAAGGCATGATGCCACCCTGATGACCCGTTAACAAAGACGACCGAACAGTCAGCCCACACTGTCAGGCTCCCCGCGAATCGACATGATTGCTCATGCAAATCGGTCAACCGGACCTCAGATGCGGCCTAGCGGACGTGCAACAACGAGAGCCGCTTCGGCACCGCGCTAGACTGGGCCATGCCTACCAAGTTCGCCGATTCCCAAGGAGCCGGAAGCCCCTACTTCTGAGCGTTACTGAAACGGGGACGGGGTCGCGAACGCCGCCTTTTGAGATGCCATGAAAGAAGTTCTTCGCAGCGTCGCTCATTCGCTTGGCTACGACGTCATTCGATACAAGTCGAAGGGTGGCCGAATGCATTCCGACACCCGTTTCGGTTTGGACGTGTTCCGCTTGGTCGTCGAAGATTTAGTGCTCAGGCGTCCTCAGGACTCGTTAACTCTGCTCCAAATAGGAGCCAACGACGGCGTCAGAGAGGATCCGGTCCGCCCGATATTGACAGCAAACGGAATTCGAGGCGTTCTCGTGGAACCACTCCCCGAACCCTTCCAGCAACTAACCGCGACTTACGCGGACCTGCAAGGCGTGACGACGGTTAATTGCGCCATCGGTGCGCAAGATGGCAACTTGATGCTGTACCACCTGGCTCCAAATCTCGTGGAAGAGGCCTCGCTCATCGCCAGCTTCGATCGCGCCAACGTCGAAAAGTGGCAAAGCATTTGGGGACTGAATCCGAGTGCGGTTCTTGCCAGAGAGGTTCCGTGCCGGACCGTGGCGACCTTACTTCGTGAACAGGGAATCGAAACCCTAACAATCGCGGCGGTAGACACTGAAGGGATGGATCACATCATTTGCAACCAGTTGCTGGACCTTCCCTGCCCGCCCGAAGTGCTGCACTTCGAATACGTTAACTCGCCTGAATTTGAGGTTCGCCAGCTGATCCAGCGTCTAGAAGACATGGGTTATCGGATGGCACGATCAGGCCTCGACATCACGGCGCTGAGAACGCC
>JALYTE010000473.1 GCA_030854435.1 Acidobacteriota bacterium
GGCCCATGCCGTGCCCGTTGTCGACGATGCGGATGAGCTTGCGCCCGCCCGCTTCGATCTCGACGCGAATGCGCGTCGCCCCGGCGTCCAGCGCGTTTTCGAGCAACTCCTTCACCACCGACGCGGGCCGCTCGACCACTTCGCCGGCGGCGATTTGGTTGGCGACCTGGTCGGAGAGAACGCGAATCTTGCCCATGGGATGATTGTAGTCAGCGAAGCCATATCGGTGAGCAGCCGTGGTGAGAATCGACAAAGCCGTTTGACATCCGTATCAAACTTTAATACGGTTGGTTCAATCGAGGACACTCTGCAATGATTACGTCCTTCAGGCATAGGGGCCTCGAAAAGTTTTACCGAACCGGGTCGAAAGCTGGCATTAAGCCCGGGCATGCAAAGAGGCTTGAGACCGTGCTGGGCATAATGGACGCGGCTACGGACTTGAACAACATGGATTTGGCAGGCTGGGATTTGCATCCGCTCCAGCCGCCGCTTAGGGGTCATTGGTCGGTGAAGATCAGTCGCATGTGGCGGGTCACTTTTACTTTCGACGGCAAAGATTGCGAGGTCGTCGACTATCAGGATTACCACTAGACGCAGAAGGAGTGTCGAATATGGAGATGTTCAATCCGCCTCACCCAGGCGCAGCGCTTCGCGAGTTCATGGGCGAGGAGCTTACAGTTTCTGAATTGGCCGTTCACGTCAAAACGACCAGAGCAAACCTGTCCATGTTGCTGAATGGTCGGCTAGGCATCTCGGCGGCAATGGCCGTGAAGTTATCGGAAGCTTTTCCGAACTCCAGCGCGCAGTTCTGGCTGAATTTACAAAACAACTACGATTTGGCACAGGTACGAAAGAAAAAACGCGCCAAGATACTGCCTGTGCTTCGCAAAGCTGCCTAATGCGTTTGTCATCGAATGAGCACTGGGTAAGTGCTGCCTTAATTCACCTATCGCCAATCAAATGCAACCGCATGAAGTTCGTCGCGCCAGTCGTCGTTGCCGTGCCTGCGACGATGCCGACCACCTCGCGTGACTTCACATAGCCGCCCGACTCCAGAATGCTTTCAGCCATGCTGACCAGCTTGTCCGTGTCGTGGAAACGCTCGCACTGGATCGGGGTCACGCCCCACAGCAGCATGGTGCGGTGGATGACGTTGATGTCCGGCGAGAACGCGAAAATCGGCGCTTCTGGACGGTATTTGGACAGCAGCCGCACGGTGTTGCCGGTCTCGGTGAAGATCGCGATCGCGGCCAGGTCGAGGTCCTGCGCGGAGTGCGCCATGCACTCGCAAATCGTTTCGGGAATGGTGAGCGACCGGCGTTTGCCAACGACCTCCGGCTGAGGATCCAGGCGCATCTGGGCTTCGGTTTCGCAGATGATTCTGTTCATCATCGCGACCGCTTCGACAGGATACTTTCCCGCCGCGCTTTCGGCTGAAAGCATCACGGCGTCGGTGCCGTCGTAGACCGCGTTGGCCACGTCGCTGGCTTCGGCGCGCGTGGGACGCGGGTTGTCGATCATCGACTCCAGCATCTGCGTGGCCGTAATCACAGGCTTGCGAAAGGCGGCGGCGCGGCGGATGATGTGCTTCTGGATCGCGGGCACCTTCTCCGGCGGCACTTCGACGCCGAGGTCGCCGCGCGCCACCATGATGCCGTCGGCGGCTTCGAGGATGCTGTCGAGATGGTCGACGGCTTGCGGCTTTTCGAGCTTCGCAATCACCCACACGTCGGACCCCAGCGCACTGATGCGGCCCTTCACATAGCGCACGTCGTTCGCGGTTTGCACAAACGAAACGGCGACCGCATCCACGCCCGCCTGCAACGCGAACTCAAGATCGATCTCGTCCTTTTCGGTGAGCGACGGGACCTTGATCGAGACGCCCGGAAGGTTGATGCCCTTCCTTTCGCCCAGCAACCCGCCGTTGACGATCTCGCAAACCACGTCCGCACCTTTAAGGTCGACGACGCGCAACTCGATGAGGCCGTCGGACAACAATATCCGATTGCCAATCTGCAGGTTTTCCGCCAACGTCGGAAACACGGTGCTGATGCGCGTTTTGGTGCCTTCAATTTGCTCCGGCGTGATGGTGAGCCGCTTGCCAGTTTCGAGCAACACAGGTTTGTGGTCGACCAGAACGCCGGTGCGAATCTTCGGCCCCTGCAAATCGGCGAGGATGCAGATGGGCTTCTTTTCTTCGCTGGAAACCTTGCGTACCATCGCGATGAGGTCGAGCTTCTGCTGGTGCGAGCCGTGCGAAAAGTTCAGGCGCGCGACATCCAGGCCCGCGCGCAGCAGTTGCCGGAAGACGTTTTCGCTGCCCGAAGCGGGTCCCAGGGTGGCGACAATTTTAGCTCGACGGACCGATAAATTGCTGCGGTCGATGATGGCACGGTCGGTAGGGAAGCTTTCATTCTGCATGGATTAGGAGTCCTTCTCGCTTCGCACTCGGCCGTTCGCCGAATCGACCGTCGCTGTTCAATACCCGATTCTACCAATCATTGGCTGAAGGAAGAATCAAGCCACTTCGGGGGCCTTGGCCGGGACCGCAACTTCGTCTCCGCTGCGACGCGCCGCAGCCAGTTGCGCGTTGAACTCCGCGCCGCACAGCACGCTCAGCGCGATGATGTAGAGCCAGAACATCAGCGCGATCGCCGCGCCCAGCGAGCCGTACACCTGCGAGTAGTTGGCGAACCGCGTGACGTAGAGGCCGAACACGAGCGTGGACAGAAACCACATCGCCGTGGCCAGGGTCGCGCCGGGAAGGCTGCGCCGCCAGCTCCAGTCCATACGCAGGCCCAGGAACGGCCCCATGTGTTCGCGCATGTGTTTGGAAACGTCGGTGCCGAGATGGTAGATGACGGCGATAATGCCGACGCTGCCCGCCAACGTCACGCTCCAGCGCAGCAGGAACGCCGCGATGTAGAACGGTGCGCGCGCCTCAGGCGCAAACTGGTGCGCCATCCATTGCGTCAGAAAATGTCCGAAGACGACCAGCGCGCTGGCCGCAGCCATGGGGAGCAGCGACAGCGGAACCAGCAGCAGAGCGCGGCCGCGACGCCTCCAGAACCCGGTACCTTCGAGCGGCAGATTGTGCGCGCGGCGGAAGCCTTCCATCCATGTGGCCATCACGCTGGCCGCGCCCGTCACGCTCACCACCAGCGCGCCGATCAGGGCCGACACCGTATGCGGACTCTTGCTGCCGGTCGCGAAGTACGCGTCGAGCAGCGGACTGACGTTCGACGGCAGAATGCGATCGAAGAACATCGCCATTTGAAAACGGAACGGGACCGTGCCCGGCAGCAGGGCGACGATCGCCGCTGAAACGATCAGTGCCGGAAACAGCGCGACCATCGCGGAGTACGCCGTCGCCTGCGCCACGGTCAGGCAGTCATGCTCGATCACGGAGTAGACCGACTTGCGAAACAGCTTAAAATACAGGCCCGGGCTAAAGCCCCGCAGCCAGCGGACTACATGCCCTGCGGGCGCTTTGCGGGCGCGCGGCATCCGTCGCCGGGCCTAGCGCTTCCACTTGTTCAGGAAGTCGGTGACGGCGGACGCCTGCATGTTACGCATGCTGGAAAACTCATGGTCCTGCGCCATGATGACTTTGCCATCGGCGTCAAGCACGGCCAGCGCCGGCACGCCTTTGATGGGCACGCCATACTTGTGCGCGACCTCGAGGTTCGCGTCCATGTGGCCGATATTGATGTTCACTTTTACGTAATTGTCGGCCAGCAACTCGGCGTTGGGCGCTTGATTGAAGTAGATGTCGAGTACCTGGCAATCGCCGCACCAGTCGCCGCCGAAGTCGAGCAGGACGCGCTTGTGGGTGCGCTTGGCGTCGGCGAGCGCGGCTTTGATGTCGGCTTGTGCGCTGCTCACGTCGGGGTAGAGATGTTTCTTCACCGCCGGGGGCGCCATCTGTGCGGCGGCCTGCGGGACTGCGGCCACAACGGTTAGCAAGGCACACGCCACAAGCAGCGCGCGCGTTGCGGTTGCCATCGCTTTGAATTTGGTTGAACCTGTCATCTGAAATCTCCTTCTTCGGTGCTCTCTTCTATCATCCTTCAAATTGGACGAATAGGGAACCTGCCTGGTTCGTTTCAAAGTAGTTTTCGAAGAATGAGTTTCCCTCAGCACAGATTAGACTAATCGCATATGGCTGCGTTTGAAGAAGACGAGCAAGATGCTCTCGATTGGCACATCCTTCGTGATGGAAGCATCTCTCTGTATCGCAACCATGTGTAC
>JALYTE010000005.1 GCA_030854435.1 Acidobacteriota bacterium
CTTCTATACCGATACCGAATGGGACGACTGCAACTACGCGAAGTCGCAGCGGTAAGCTGTCGGCCACGAAGCCGAAAGCGCCAACGGCGCGCTTCATACCAGCCCAGGGCAACGCCCTGGGTCAGAGTGCCAAAGACCATACAAGGGCTGAAAGCCCGACCCATAGACATCCGCAGAGGAACGCTCCCCAATGTGCCCGCCCCCGTGCCCAGCCTCCTTGACCGGCAAAACCGCCCCCGTCCACTTGACAGACCCTCTATAATGGACACAGAGAGACAGAGGCACGAAACTCCTCGACCCGGCCACCGCCGGGTCGCCGCATTTAAGCGGTAAGTCCAATGCTTTCCGGACTTTACAAACAAGCCCCTTTGTTTTCAAGACTTTACCACTGAAGTCCACAGCTAAGTCCAATGTTCTCCGGACTTTGCACAAGATTGACGGGGAGGGGGTACACACGAAATGCGAAGCTGAGCACTCACTGCTCCCCCGGATGCACTCCTTCCGGCGCATGAAGTTTCAACTGCGGCTGCGAAGTCGTAATCTTCAACCTTGCCAGCGTCTTCGCGTTCTCGTGGTTCGCGCTGGCCATGAACGTTGCGGTGTAACTCTCCGCAATCGCCGACCGAAACTCGCTCAGAAACGGCGCCAGCGACACGGGATTGCCGACGAGGTTGTAGAACGAGCGTCCTCCCGTGGCCTCCGCCACCTGGTTCAGATAGCTCTGTCCGCTGAACGAAGCGCTCCCGCCGCGCACACCCGCTTCCGTATACGCAATCGCGTAGACGGCGATGCCTGCCCGCTGCGCGTCTTCCTGCGCCGCCTGCACGTAGGGGCTGTCCTGGTTGAGCAACGACGTGCTGCCGTTGTACGGATCGACGCCGTTGGTGAGCATCAGAACGAAGCGCGGGCCGCGAGCGTTCGACGGCCACCGCTTCGCAAAGTCCGACAGGCAGAAATACGGACTCGCGCTAATTCCGGCGACCGAAATTGGTATGCGGATGCTCGCAGCGACAGCGCTGTGATCGGTCGAGAAGCCTTGCGGCGCCTCGACCTTGCCATTGCGCATGTACCCCACCACCACCTGCGCCCCCGGAGGCAGCGCATTGACGAACTTCTTAAGATCGTCGATCTGAATGCCGAAGGACGAACGCAACCCATCGTCGATCAGAATCGCAATCTGCGCGGTCGAAGGCTGAATGCGTGCGAGGCCAGTCAACGCCGTTTCGTGCCCATTCACCTCAACCTTAATCATCGCGGGATTGAGTTGAACGGGCTGCTTGGACTCGACCGAGACAGTAGCGCTCGTCGCCACCGGTCCCTCGATGGGCAACTCTTGAGCGATCAACGGAAGCGAACCGGCAAGCACGCCGAGAAGAGTAAAACGAGTTACAGACCGAATAACTGTGTGCATAATTCCTCCACACAAGTTAGACGCTCACGAACGAATTGGAGTCACAAACCGCGAACGGCATTCTCAATCGCCGCCCAATCGCAGCTTGAATCCCGCCCGCACTGTCAGCGGCAACCCAGGAAAACCGATCGGCCCGATGTGCTGATCGTTCAACAAGTTCTCCAGTTGCGCAAACGCAGCAATCTTCGACGTGAAGGAGTAAGTTCCACCGAGGTCAAGTTTCGCGTAACCGAAGTCCAAATCGCGATTAGGCAGAATCAACGAGTTCCCAAAGTTTGGATCGAAGCCGTCCAGAAACGTCGAGTCGTCGCTCCGGCTGGTCAACGCGCCCTTCAGTGCGACCGTAAACTTCGGCCGGTTGTACTCCACGCCGAAAAATCCCGAATGCGGCGGACGCCGAAATGGCCGTCCCCCAACCAACGGACTCTCCGCCCCGATAGCAATGCCGGGAAGATTGGGATTGACCGTCGGCGCACCCTGGTTGGCGGCCACGGCGTCGCTGGCGAAAGACTGCACCACGCTGGCATCGAGGTAGGTATATCCGCCGCGCACAAATAAGCGGTGTCGAAGCTGCCACTCGATTTCCACCTCTGCACCCGATGCTCGATACGCCAGTGAGTTCTCATAAGCTATAAAGATCGATGGAGGAACATTCACACCAAAAAATTGCTGTAGCGCTGGCCCGCTAACTCCCTCAAGCTGGCGGTCGAAGACGTTATGAAAATAATCCGCCTTCAGCACCAGCCTCTCGCCCAGGATGTTCTGGTCGAGCCCAGCATCATAACTGCGCGACCGTTGCGCCGTGGGTGGGCCGACATGCAGTGCCATGGCTTGCGCTGGCGTAAGCTGCCTGAAAAGGCTGAAGAACTCAAGCGAAAGACTCGGCTCCTGCACGCCCGTCGCCGCGTTCGCGCGCAGCTTCGTGCCATGAAACAGGCGATCCGAGGGGCGCACAACCACATAACCAAGCCCAATGCGCGGCGTTCCCGCGATACCGTAAAGATGGTTCTTTTCAAACGCGCCGCCAGCGGAATAAAACAGCCGCCCAAAAGCCTGTCCCTGAAACTGTAGGTTGTACTCGAAGTTCGTCCGCTGCACCGTGCGGTGCTCGACAAAATCGTTGTCGTTGAAGCTGCCACGTTCGTTGTCGTAGCGAAAGCCGAACAGCGCAATAAACTTCGGCGAGAAGCTGTAGTCCGATTGATAGTAAAGCTGATCGCGATTGGAGTCTTGATCGTCGTTGGGTAGAAAGAACGAAGCTTGCCCGGTCGCACTGTATCCATTGGCCCCGCGAATTGTTACAACGTTGCCAAAATATTCCGTGAATTGAAAAGGCATTCCGGAGTTGAATGTAATCGGTGTACCCACATTCGTGAACGCCTCCGCCTGTTCCCGCTTGCGCGCAATGCCGTAGCGAAGAAGGTTATGCCAATCGCCCTTGTAGCGATTTTCCAGCGTAATCCCGGAGTACAAATCCTGGTCCGATTGTTTGCCGTCCGACGACACGCCATAGAAATCATGCGCGCTCGGCAAGCCGCTCGCCGACACCGCATCGCGAATCGTGAACCGCGCCTGTATATTGCCATTAATGTCGTAACCGATATTTACTGCGGCGGTCGACGCGTGATACCGGTCGCGCGCCACCGCATTCGACGTATCGAAACGCGAGTACGCGCCAAAGTAGTCCAGCCGCTTCGCCGTCCCACCTAGCGTCGCTTCATTGCGCCAGCTATGCAACGTACCCGCATCGCCGGAGTAATTCAGCGTGGGGACATGTGACTCGCCGCGCGGCGTGTTCAGCGTCACTACCGACGCACCCGCGTCCGTGCCATACAGCGCGGAGTCCGGCCCGCGATAGACCTCAATGCGTCCGATGCCCGTCGAGCTCACCGTGCCGAAATCGAACGTCCCGCCAACATCGTCGGCGGGAATGCCGTCCACCAACACCAGATTTGCCGTAGAGTTTCCCCCACGCACAAACAGCGACGTCAACCCACCAACCTGCCCCGTCTGCACCAGCACGGCTCCCGGTGTCTGGCGCAGTTCCTCGGTCACGCCGACCCGCGTCGCCAACTCCTCGCCGGGAATGACGCTGACCGGCGCGGTGAGTTGCGGCAGCGGCGTCGGAATGCCGGTCGCCGTCACCGTCACTTCCTGGCGCACGGTGTTGGTCGCGATCACGGCATTCTGCGTGACGATGTCCTCGACTCCGCCATAGAAGTCGTCGCCTACGGCCGGCAAAAAGCCGCCCGCCGAAGTCAGCAACGTAAAACGTCCGTCGTCGCCGCTGCGAATCTCAAAGTTTCCATGGGCGTCGGCGAACGAAACCGCGACCACCTTGCCCGACTCGACAAGCTGCACGCGCGCGCCCGGCACTGCAGCGCCCAACGGCGTTGTGACACGTCCACGCACGACGACCGCATGTGCGACCGCGGCCACCAAAATGAATAAAATCGCGAAGGCGAAGCGCCGCACGAAATGTGCGCGCAAAGACAAGCTGGCCCCATATGGGCGCAAAGCTCGAGGCAGAAAGATGTGCATCGATAACTCCTCCGCTCTCCCTACGAGAGCGTGGTGGAAGTGCGCAGCGGAACCGGTCTCCTGACTGGCGCGATTTCAAGCCTGGCCATGTATCGTTCGACTCTCCCTTCCCGGCGCCGGGGGTGGCGTCAGTGGGATTGTCCGGCCAGACTTTCACCTTCCCAACAGCAAAGGTGCGCGCATCACAGTTGCGGGGCAGTGGCGGAGTTTCACCGCGCTTCCCGAACATTCCTTGCGGTACAAGTAACATCACGCAACGCCCATCCCAGCAACGTCGCAATCATTGGCGTGCTTCCAGTGTGACGACATTGGCTGTGGAAAGTCAAAGTTCCTCGACCAACCACTATGGGACCAGCAACACCTTCCCCGTCGTCTTCCGCGCTTCCATGTCCCGCTGCGCTTGTGCCGCGTCTTTCAACGCATACCGATGCTCCATCCGCAGCTTCAACGTCCCATCGGCGACCCATCCAAACACATCGTTCGCACGCTTCTCCAACTCCTCACGAGTACTCACATAATCCTTCAGCGTCGGTCGCGTCAGATACAGCGACCCAGACATCAGGCGTATCGGATCCATCAATGGCACCGCGCCGCTCGACGCTCCATACAACACCAGCAGCCCGCGCGGTCGCAGGCATTTCAGCGAATCCTCGAACGTCGTCTTCCCTACCGAGTCATACACCACCGGCAGCCCTTCCGGCGCAATCTTCATTACCTCCCCGCGAAAATCCTGCTGCGTGTAGAGGATGACGTGATCCGCGCCTGCCGCACGCGAGAGCGCCGCTTTCTCTTCCGTCGAAACCGTCGCGATGACCGTCGCTCCGAGCCGCTTTGCCATCTGCGTCAACAGCAGTCCGACTCCACCCGCACCCGCATGCATGAGCGCCTTATCGCCGCGCCGTATCGCATACGTGTCGTGCGCGAGATAGTGCGCGGTAAAGCCCTGCGTCAACGCCGCCGCGGCCTGTTCCAAAC
>JALYTE010000014.1 GCA_030854435.1 Acidobacteriota bacterium
GGGTCTCTTCGGCGTGCGTGCCGGATTCGGTGAGGTCGCGGAAGACGGTCCACATGACGCGGCGGAGCCAGCGCGAGGTGAGCTTCGCGCCCCACGGAGTCTTGCCGCCGAGCGACTCGTAGACCGGAACGATGCGGCCCATTTCGAGCATGGTGAACTCGGCGTCCTCGCCGGTGGCATTCGAGTCGGGGAGTATCTCGAAGGTGGGCTGAATCATCTTGAGGCGCGAGGAGCCGGGGGCCGCGCCAGGCGCGTTGCCGCTGCGCGACCCTTCGAGCTTGCCGTAGAGCGCGACCATCTGCCCCGCGCGGAACTTGTCCTGCAAGTACGTTCCGTGAAACCACATGCACTTGACCGATTGCAGACCCTGGCCGACGGTCATCTCGAAGATGGGCGAACTTTTCGTGCGCAGCAGAACGGTGCCGCGAACTTCGCCGATGATGCTGGCGGTTTCGCCGGGCTGGAGTTCGGCGATGGGCTTGGGATGGAGGCGGTCTTCGTAGCGGAAGGGCAGATGGTAGAGCAGGTCTTCGACGGTTTCGACGCCGCGCTCGGCGAGGCCTGCGGCAACACGGTCGCCGACGCGCTTGACGAACTTTACCGGGGTCGAAAGCTCCATCCGCATGTCTCGATGGTAACTGCGCGGCCCGGAGAATGTCCCTCAGCGGCTAAAGCCGGATTCACTATGCGTGCTATTTGTCACGGCTGAAGCCGTGACCTACCGTTTGTCGAGTTCGAGCGAAAGGCAACAACGAACGCAACGGGCGCGGAGGACGCAATGGTTCGCAACGGTTTTCGGTAGCGTTTCCTGCCATTAGTGCTTGATGGCGTACATGAGCCAGCTTGCGGCGATGGTGAGGCCGACGAAGAGGACGAAGCAGTACGCGCCGAAGCGCACCATCATCTTCGGCTCCGCGCGCTGCGTGATGCCGAAGACGACGGAGGTAAAGAGCGCGAAGACCAGGACGGCGCTGAAGTGGGTGAGCATTTACGACGCCTTCCTTCCGTTGGCCAGCGAGTGCGCGTCGACCGCCGAGATCAGGTTCAGCAGGCCGGCGACGACGATGAACTTCGTGCCCCAATCGCCGACGGTGATGAGCACCGTGGTCGCGCCCCAACCGAAGATATGCGCGAGGCCAAAGAGCGCGCCGAGGCCGAGTTGGCCCGCGAACCCCAGCATGTCGAGGATTTCGCCGCTGTTGGGCGTGTAGATTTTGCCCTGCATGCCGAGGCCGACCAGGAACATGCCGAGGATCGAAACGAACAGCAAACCGCCGCGAATGTATTTGCCGAGAAAAATGTGTCCGGCGCCGGGAACAAGCCAGCCGAGCAGTAGGGCAAGCAGCGGGCGGCTGGATTTTTCGCCGGGGACGCTGCGGTCGATTTCCGTGGGGGTCGCGATTGCCATCGTTGTCGATTCTATCAGTCTGCGTCTTACCCGCAGGCCTTCCAACCCATGCGACAAATTGCGGGTGTTCACAAACGAAGCGCGCCGGACATTTCCGACGCGCTTCGATTCGCTCGATCCAGATTCGCTCGATCCAGATTCGCTTGATCCAACAGCTACTGGTTGTAGTTCACTTCTTCGCCCACTTCTACGCTGTAGCGGCGCAGCAGGTTGGGCAGGTTCTGCGAGAAAGCGGCCCTCGGCATGACCGCGTCGCAGCCCGCTTCGACCGCTTTGGCCTTCAGATCGCCTTGCAGGTGCGAAAGGAAGCCGATGATCGAAACCGTCTTCTTCAGTTTGGTTTTGAGCTTCGGAATCAGGGTGAGCGGCTTGGCGTTGACGTTGTTCAGGTCGAACACGATCAGCGCCGGCTTGTTCTCTTCCGCGCCGCCGGTCAACTCGGCGACGGCGTCCTTCTCGTTCTTGATAAACGCGACTTTCACGCCCTGCTTGCGCGCCGTTTCCTGGATCTTCGCGGTAAAGAACAAGTCTTCGATGAAGAAATAGATGTGGGTCTGCGCGTTCTCTGGAATCGGAATCGCGCGCGGCATGGAATGGTCGATGGGTTGCGAATCGCCGTGGTGGCGATGCCCTTTGCGCCCACCGAACGCAGCGCCGTTCATCTGCACGGTAGACTGCGACGGGTCGGCAAAGTTGCCGTTCACCTCGCGATAGCTGTGGTCCATGGGGCCGACGAAGCCTCCACGCTCCTTGCGCGGGCCTTGTTTGCCCTTGCGCTTGAAGCCGCCGCCGTTGCCTCCACTTCCACTTCCATAGTTGGCACCATTGTTCTGCGCGAAGCCGTTTTGGCCGCCGCCGCCATTGCCCGCGTCGGCGCGGAAGTCGTTGCCGGGATTTTCGTTGCGGGCCGTGCCTGGACGGCGCTCGCGGTCGCGGAACTTTTTCTTCCAGCGCTTGCCCGCGGTGCCCTGAGCCTGTCCTTGGGGCTGGCCCTGAGGCTGCTGACTCGCGCTTTGGCGACGCTGGTGCGCAGGCGCGGCAGCAGCGGCCAGCGCGAGGCTTTCGCCCGCCATCACGACGGGAGCGCCCAGTGCTGGAGACTCGCTTTCGGCCGCACCTGCGCTATCGGAGCCACCGGGACCGTCTACTTTGCCTTTACGCTTGCGGCGGCGGCGGCGGCTGCTCTTGGACTGTCCTTGACCATGCGGCGTTGTTTCGCCTGAGGCATTGCTTTCGCCATTCCCAGATTCCCGGTTGCCGAAGTCTTCGTTGCTAAAGTCCTGGCGACCGAACTCGCGGTTTCCAAAGTCGCGGTTTCCAAAATCTTCGCTTCCGAAGTTCTGGTTTCCGCGATCGTCCGCCGCTTTCTGTGACGGCGCATCCACTACATTTTGCTCTGACATGTTTGCTTTTAGTTCCCCTTACAATTGGGTCGAAGACCCTATCGACAACGCTCGTACGCGCACTTGTCGGCCCTTTTTGTGAGCGGACATTCGGCCCGGAATTTCAGTGTCGGAAAAAACAGTCTCAAGTGCGACTCAAAGGCTTTCTGACTTGGCTTGCCTGCGCAAGACGCCGGAATGACCCGCGCCCTGCTTGTGGCCTATCGCCAGCCTGCGCCAACTTTACTCGTGTACAACCTCGACCACGGCGATCCGAAGCGGCGGTGGCGAATCTCCGGTCTGCATTGAAAGGCATTCCGGCCCGTTGCCAACCTCGAACCAAACCTGCGATCAGCCTTGCTTCGCTGCTCGTTATTCTTTGTCCAACCGGTGTCATCGGCTACCGGCGACACAACGGTCACTGCGAAAAACGGTCACTGCGAAAAATGCTCACTGCGAAATATGCTGGCTTCGTTCCTACAGCCGCTTCTTCGGCGCGCCTGAAATCAAGACACTGCCCTCAACCCACTCCACCCGTCGAATACGTCCAATACTACTCCCGCCACCGCCTGTAGCGCAAATTGCAGATCGGCTCGCAGACTCTATGGGACGTCCATCATTCCTCGGCATTGACCTCTACAGCCTGTAAAGCCGTTTGGTTCTACGGCCCTTGCGGTGCGGCTGAAGCCGCACCCTACCGTTCATCTGGGGTTCCGCAGAATTATCGGGATTCCGCAGAATCATCGGGTTCCATAGGGTAATCGGAGGCTCCGTCGAAGCACGCAAAAAGACCGTGGGCCATCTCCCCTCCCCGGAAGATGACCCTGGTCCTTGACAACGGCCAGTCACTGGCCTCCCTTAAGTGGCTCCCAGACAGTGGAGCTAATCCAGCGGGTGGCACCCCTCAGTGGGTGGCGCTCATACCCCGTACCCAGACGCCCGAATAGCTCGCTTCGATAGAAAAGCGCTCTCACGAACACCTTCCTAAGTGCAATCGCAGTGCCAAAAGCGAAACCCAACATATTCAATATCATGCACCCTTCTCCCATGTTTGAAACTCCCAAAAACGGACGGCAAACCAGCTTCAGTTCCAGAATATGGAAGATGGCACTTTGACTTAACGATTCGCTACACGCAACCATCCCCTCGCCGCTATCGGCTATTGCTGTTCCTGTTTCCTGCTCACGCATTGACCACTTTCCCCCGCTCTCCTATAATCGAACTCAGCCGACCGACCCGCGCCCGCAGAATCCCTTTCCGTGCTTCTCTCTGAGTTGTCGAGGAGTCTAACGAATTGGATCACGCTGGCGGCGTCTCCCAAGACGCTCAATGGTTGTAGGAAGGCGTCGGCATCGACCGGCGATGAGCGGGTAGCCAAGCCGGAATTTTTCTGGAATTGATTTCGAAGGAGTCTCAAACACCGCATGAAGCGCACTCTTGTTCTCACTCTGGCCGCTGGCCTCGCTACCTCTCTCCTTGCAGCACAGACCGCGCCTGTCGCGGGTGCGCCTGCCGTCGCTTCCGTCCCCCAGGCCAACCCCACCAAG
>JALYTE010000042.1 GCA_030854435.1 Acidobacteriota bacterium
CCGCTTGATAAACCGGCCCCAGCGGCGCGAGGAAGTCCATCACATCCGCGCGCCCGCCGAACGCTCCAACAGGCAAGCCGCCGCCGACAATTTTGCCCAGAATCGTTAGGTCGGGCAGGCCGCCGAGCTCGTCCGCAAACAACTCCTGCACGCCTCCTTTAGCGAGACGAAAGCCGGTCATCACTTCGTCGAAGATCAGCAGCGCACCGTTTTCGCGCGTCAGCTTGCGTAGTCCGGCGAGGAAGCCTGGCGCAGGTGGAATCGTTCCCGCATTGCCGACGACGGGTTCAAGAATGACGCATGCAATCTGTTCAGGATGGCTTGCAAACGCAGCTTCGACAGCGGCCAAATCGTTGTACGGAAGCGCGAGCGTGTGCATCGCCGTCTCGTTGGGAACGCCCGCCGAACCCGGAATGCCGAATGTCGCGAGCCCGCTGCCCGCCTTCACCAGCAGCGCGTCGGCGTGGCCGTGATAGCAGCCCTCGAACTTGACGATGAACGGCCGACCGGTAAATCCGCGCGCCAACCGAATCGCAGACATGCAGGCTTCCGTCCCCGACGAAACAAACCGCAGTTTTTCAATCGAAAGAAAGCAGCGCTGGACAAGTTCCGCAAGCTGCGCCTCGGACGCGGTGCTCGCACCGAACGACGCGCTGCGTTCGGCCGCTTCCTGAATCGCCTTCACCGCCGGAGGAAACGCGTGGCCCAGCAGCATCGGCCCCCACGAGCCGAACAGGTCGATGTAACGGTTGCCGTCGGCGTCGGTAAGGGTTGCGCCGCGCGCGCTTGCAACAAAAGGTGGATGCCCGCCAACCGCGCGAAACGCGCGCACCGGAGAATCGACGCCGCCGGGAAGAACCCGCTCCGCGCGCTTCTGCAGAGCTTGAGATTGAGTCAAATTCAACGCCATCGCTCAAGTATAGAAGTGTCCACATGCCCGGCTGCTAAACTCAGGACTTCCGGACAATTTACTCGGAGGAGCGGGATCGATTGAGCGACACCACGGACGATTTCCCTCAAGAAATGCAGGAACGCGGCAAGCCCGGCACGATCGCCAAACTCTCCCATGCGGGCAGTAACACGGCGGCCAAGCGCAGCCGCGCCGCTACCCCATACGCCAGCACTGGCAACGACGCTGCCTCAGTCGCCAAAGAACGCATCGCGTTGCTGGCGCGGCGCAGCTTCAACAAGAATGTGCTGAGCGAAATCGGCGGCTTCAACGGCCTGTTCGCGCTCGACGCCGAGCGCTACCCCGACCCCGTGCTGGTTTCAAGCGCCGACGGCGTGGGTGCCAAACTCAAAGTCGCCGCCGCCACCGGGCTGCACCAGAACGTCGGCTCCGACCTCGTCAACCATTGCGTGAACGACATCGCCGTGCAGGGTGCGACGCCGCTTTTCTTCCTCGACTCGTTCGCCAGCGGCAAGCTCGACCCGGACGTCGTCGAGCGCGTCGTCAGCGGCATCGTTGACGCCTGCAAGGCCAACGGCTGCGCCCTGCTGGGCGGCGAAACGTCCGAGCTTCCCGGCGTCTACGTGGGCGCGGAGTACGATCTGGCGGGCTTCATCGTGGGCGTGGTCAGCCGCGCGCGCCTCATCACCGGAGACGCCATCAAAGCGGGCGACGTCCTCATCGGCCTGCCCTCCAACGGCCTCCACACCAGCGGCTACACGCTGGCGCGCAAGCTGCTCTTCGACGACGCCGACTACACCCACGACCAGTACGTCAACGAACTCAAGGACAAAGTCGGTGCGGCGTTGATGCGCGCACATCGCAGCTATCTTTCGCCCATTCGCAAGCTGATCCAGGCCGAGGTCGCGAGCGGCTTCGCGCACATCACCGGCGGTGGCATCACCGGCAATCTTCCGCGCGTGCTGCCCCGTGGCCTATGCGCGCACGTCGAACTCACAAGCTGGGAGCCGCAACCCATCTTCACGCATCTGCAATCGCTGGGAAAGATCGATCAGGAGGAAATGCTGCGCACCTTCAACATGGGCATCGGCATGGTCGCCATCGTGCCCGCGGAAAGACTGGCCAAAGCGCGGCTAATCCTAAACCGCATGAACGAACGCCACTTCGTGATCGGTCGAGTCGTCAAGGGCGAACGCAAAGTCATCTACGGCTGATAAAACGTAGTTGCTCTTGCTTTTCTTTCTGTCATTCCCGCAGGGAACCTGCTGTTGCAGTTGCATTTGCTGTTGTTTGCTTGTTTCTCGCCGTCATCCTGACCCTAGAGTGCAGCGAAGGGGAAGGACCCCCGTATCCCGTCGGGAGCAACCGTCCCGCTCAATGAATCCGGTACTGCGGACTCAACTCCGGTAGCTGCGCGAGTTTCATTCCGGTCAGATGCAGCACCATTCCCAACACCAGAAGCAGACCGACATAGTATGTCAGCGTAGAAGTATGCGGCTCTTCGGGCGCGTCGTTGGTAAAGCAGCGCCACACCATCGTCGCCGCGATCAGAAGAAAAATATAGTGGTTGTTGATGTTCGCGTACTCCATCGGATCGCGCGCGCTGGTCAACGCGAAAAAAATCACGCACGTCGCCGCGACCATGACCCGCTGCATGCGCGAGAGCGCGAACGTCGCCTTCGCCCCGTCCAGCCAGAATGTCGCAATCAGGTTAAGCACGTTCAACCACGCCGTCACGTTCGCAATAACCAGAAAAATCGCGAGATGCGTGCCCCAGAAAAGCGCCCAGCAACTCAACGCCGCGCTCAGACCGAAAAGTGGCCCGGCGAGCGCGATCCCGGCCAGGTCTTCGCGCGAAACGCCCATGCCATACCAGCGCACATACGCGCCCAGGCCGGGCATGAACATGGGCAGATCGACCTTCAACCCGCGCCGCTTGGCGGCCACGTAGTGGCCCATTTCGTGAATGAAAATCGTCAGCGTAAAGCCGACCGCGAATTGCCAGCCGAAGATGGCCCAGTACAGCCCGAAGAAACCCACGATGCCCAACAGAAACTTGAGCTTGAAGAGAAAGAACAGCGCCGACTTCGCCTTGAGCAGAAAAAACGCCACCGGAGCGAACGGTCCGAGGCGCTTCGTCCAGCGGGCCTTGGAGTCCTCCGCCGAACGCAGACGCTGATCGATCTCCGCAATATGCTGATGAATCCCCGCTGCTTGGCGCGTGTCTTCAGGCAGCCACATCAGCGCCGAGCGCCAACGGTCGCGCGCCTCCACCCACTTCTGCTCCTGCTCCAACTGCTGCGCCGCAACGGCCAGCGTGCCCAGATGCTGCCCGTACGTCAGCGTCTGGCAATCGGGACACGCCAGCGTCCCATCGGGCAGCCAGTGGCTACAGCTGGGACAACTGTGGATGGTGATCGGAGGCGCGAGTTCGGGCGGCAAAACTGTGGCGGACATCGCTTCTTCCTATTCTAGTAGACGGGACCGAACGCCGAACGATGCAAGTCACGGATGCGGTAGCCCACTGGGCAACACAACGCTAGACTTTCTGTTGACACGTCCGATATACTGTTGTTGAGCGGTTGGGGCGCCGGAAACTTTTCGTTACCCGGGCGAACCGCTCGAATTTATTCATGCGAAGGGGCTGCGTCTAAAAGCGCGGCCCTTCGCACGTTAGGCGCAATCTCTCCCTTAGGGATGACGGAGAGTAACTCAGGCTTCGGATACTTAGCCGAGCATTCCAGCACAGCTTCATCACGGACGAACTCGCCATAACGATTTTTCCTGCCGGCGCGATCCTGAATCAGCGTTGCTCTTAAAGTTCGCACATAGCGTGCGCGGTCGCTCAATGCGTTCATGATCTGCATGAGCACTTCCTCGATTGTGTACCCGTCTTTGACAACGCGGCTGTTTTAGAGGTGTCGACCGATGAAGACAATCTCATCCTCAATTGGCGGAGCAGGTTTTACCAGCGCCGCGCGATTCGCATTGATGTCCGCGAGTTGTGACGGGTTGAGAGTGCCAATTTTGACCATAGGCGGACGTTCTCTGCGTTGGAGCGCTTCGAGGTTCTTCCGTATCAGGGATTCAGCGTTGGGGTACAGAGGCATGTGGGATTCTCCTGCAAGCATATAGGGGTAATACCCTGGAAGAAACCGAACCTGTCAAAACGAAGCCTGGAAATCTCTTCAGCAATCTCTTCAACGGATTTTGGAGCGATGTGATTCCAGTATCCGCTAAAGAACGTCCGCGTCGCGTTGCATCGCCGCTTCATCTAACCTTGCATCATGTCCTCAGCCATCCCTGCCGCGACCCATCTGTTTTCACCTCTCACGCAACGCGGCATCACGCTGCCCAACCGCATCGCTGTTTCGCCCATGTGCCAGTACAGTTCGGTGGACGGTTTCGCGAGCGACTGGCACCTCGTGCATCTCGGCAGCCGAGCCATCGGCGGAGCAGGAGCGGTATTCACCGAGGCCGCTGCCATCAGCCCCGAGGGCCGCATCAGCCCGCACGACCTCGGCATTTGGAAGGACGAGCACATCGAGCCGCTAGCGCGCGTCACGCGCTTCATCCGCGAGCACGGCAGTGTCCCCGCGATCCAACTCGCGCACGCCGGACGCAAGGCCAGCATGACACCGCCGTTTGAAAAACCGCGCAACATCCAGCCCAGCGAAGGCGGTTGGGTCAACGTCGTCGGGCCATCGAATGAGCCGTATTCGCCGACTTATGCCGTTCCACATGAGATGGACCGCGCTGCCATGGACAAGGTCCTCGCCGACATGACGGCGGCCACGAAACGCGCCGCCACAGCGGGCTTTTTACTGGTTGAAATTCACGCCGCGCACGGCTACCTGACGCACGAATTTCTTTCGCCGCTCTCCAACCGTCGCACCGACGAGTATGGCGGCAGCCTCGCAAACCGCGCGCGCTTTCCGCTCGAACTCGTCCGCGCCGCCCGCGCCGCGTGGCCGGAAAATCTCCCGCTTTGGGTGCGCGTTTCGGCGACCGATTGGGTCGACGGCGGCCTCACCATCGACGAGTCCGTCGAGTTCGCAAAAATGCTCAAGGCCGAAGGCGTCGACCTCATCGACGTGTCCTCCGGCGGCAACGATCCCCGCCAGCAAATCCCCATCGGCCCCGGCTATCAGGTCGCATTCGCCGAGCGCATCCGTCGCGAAGCCGGGATCGCCACCGGTGCCGTGGGCATGATTACCGACCCCGCGCAGGCCGACCAGATTCTCCGCACCGGACAAGCCGACGTCGTGCTGCTGGCGCGCGAACTCCTGCGCGACCCTTACTGGCCGCTGCGCGCCGCCTTCGAGTTGAAGCAGCCCGGTTCGTGGCCGAAGGAATACGAACGCGCTGCCCTCGGCGCTGTCGAGCGGCGAACGGCACTCTAGCGCGACGCAGGGGAACCGCCGAAAGCACTTCTTTTTCGCGCGACGAACGCCCTATACTACTGATTCGGCAAGCTGCGCAGCGCACTCCACGCCACCGGCCAACAGACAATGGGATCGCACCAGCCAATCCGCAAGATCGTCACGCCCGAGATTCCGGACAAGCTCTACTTCCGGATCGGCGATGTCGCCCGCTTGTGCGAGGTCCCCGCCTACGTTCTGCGTTTCTGGGAGACCGAGTTCCCGCAACTGAAGCCGCATAAGGGCGGCACCGGCCAGCGTCTCTACCGCAAGCGCGACGTGGAAATGGCGCTGCGCGTCAAGTCGCTGCTCTACGACCAGGGCTACACCATTCCCGGCGCGCGACAAGTGTTCAAGTCGGAAGTAAAACAGTCAGAGGCCCCGACCCCGATCCGGGGGGTTGAAACGGCGGTGCCGACACTCGCTGGCCTGCGCCGCGACGCCCGTCTGCACGAACTGCGTGCGGAAATGGGGGCACTGCTGTCCTCGCTCTCGCAGCCAATCGCACGCGCGACCAACGAACCGAAACTAAAGGCCATGCGTCCGCGCGTGGCCATCGAAGCGTCGCGCACTCCGCAACTCCCGCTGGAAGGCGAGTTATTCTAGCCGCGGTGCCACAACCGACCCCTACCCCTCCGAAGCCTCTGCACACTGCGCGCTCCGCGGCCATGCTGCTAATGATGTCCGCGGTGCTGTCGGGCCTGCTGGCGCTCGAACGGATCCGGTATATCAATGCGATTTTTGGCGCGGGGATCGCGCAGGACGCCTACCGCGCGGCATTCAAACTTCCCGACCTGCTCAACTATTTCCTGATCGGCGGCGCCGCGTCGATCTCCCTCATCACCATCCTCAACCGCTATCGCACCGCCGGCGACGACGAGGGCGGCGACCGCGCGCTGTCGGTCATCCTGACCACCATGCTGGTGGTCCTCTGCATCGGCGTGGTGGTGACGTTTGTCATCGCGCCGTACTACGTCGCGTATTTTTTCGATGGGTTCCGGCACGACGCTCGCGCCCGGCTGTGCGTGTCGCTCACGCGGCTGCTGCTGCCGGGGCAGCTTTTCTTCTTCATCGGAAGCGTGATGAGTTCGCGCTTGCAAGTGCGCAAGATTTTTATCTACCAGGCGTTTACGCGGCTGATTTACAACGGCGGCATTCTGCTCGGAGCGCTGTTGCTGCACCGTCGCATCGGTGTCTATTCGCTGGCCGTGGGCGCGCTGGCGGGCGTCATGGTCGGGTCCGCGCTGCTCAACTCGCTGGGCGCGTTTCGCAACGGCCTGCGCTACCGCTTCATCGTCGATTTTCGCGACCCCGCATTTCTGGAGTGGTTCCACCTCTCGCTGCCGCTGATGCTGGGCGTTTCGCTGGTCATGTTCGACAG
>JALYTE010000092.1 GCA_030854435.1 Acidobacteriota bacterium
CAGAAAGAAGAGCAAGTGCAAAAGCATTTCTGAGAGTCCGTTCACGATTTCTGTTTAGACCCGTAGACCCTGTCATTTCGACCGGAGCCTTCGCGCTTTTTGCGAAGGCGTAGTGGAGAGACCCGCAGATTTTCCGTGGCGGCAAGGACATTCGGCAGCATCAGAGAAGCTGCGGGTCTCTCCACTCCGGCGCAAAAACGCGCGCCTCCGGTCGAGATGACAGCTTTTGGGAGAGCTGAGAGAAATCGTGAATCTGCTTGGGCTCGGCAAACATGCGGGGTACCCCCATGTCAGGATTTTCGGACATGGCTCTCAAGAGAGCCACCGATTTCTACCCTATACAGAAATCAACCCTATTTCCCTTCAAACGCCAACGAAGCCGAGTTGATGCAATACCTCTGCCCGGTAGGCTTCGGGCCATCCGGAAAAATGTGGCCGAGGTGCGCGCCGCAGGTCCCACAAGTGGCCTCCACGCGCCGCATTCCGAGGGTGGAATCGTCGTGCGTCTCTACAGCGTCGGCGGACACAGGCTCATAGAAACTCGGCCAACCGCTCCCGGACTCGAACTTGGCGTCCGACTTGAACAGCGCCGCATTGCACGCACCGCAGTGGTAAAGGCCGTCGGCATGATTGTCCACCAACGCGCCTGTAAAGGGCCGCTCAGTGCCCTTCTCACGCATGATGTGGTACTGCTCGGGCGTCAGTTTGGCGCGCCATTCCGCGTCGGTCTTCTGAACTTTCTGGACACGCTTCATCTTCGAGACATCTTCGGCAACGGCCACATCGCTCAACGGGCCTCCGGTAGGAATCGTGGGCATGATCTTTCTCCTGCCCATTGGATGCGCGGCGGGGACGGAAAGATCACAGCCCGCGCACCGCGGCATGGACGGCCAGCAGCGTTTCCAGGACCGGCTTCAGCTTGTCCAGAAGCAGCGCGTTCGCGCCGTCGGACTTGGCTTCCGCGGGATTGTCGTGGACCTCCAGGAACACCCCGTCAATGCCCGCCGCGACCGCCGCGCGCGCCAGCACGGGGATGTACTCCGGCTGGCCTCCACTCACGCCATTCCCGGCGCTGGGCGTCTGCACCGAGTGGGTCGCGTCGAAAACCACCGGCGCAAACTCGCGCATCACCGCCAGTCCGCGCATGTCCACCACCAGATTGTTGTAGCCAAAGCTCGATCCGCGCTCGGTCAACGAGACGCGCGGGTTGCCGCTCTCGCGCACCTTTTCGACCGCGTGTTTCATGTCCCACGGCGCGACGAACTGGCCCTTCTTCACATTGATCGCCCGCCCCGTTTTGGCAGCGGCGACCAGCAGGTCGGTCTGGCGGCATAGGAACGCCGGAATCTGAAGCACGGCCTCGACCGGGCCCAACGCATCGCTCACTCGCGCACAGTCGTCGGGCGTATGAACGTCCGTCAGCACGGGGACCTTATTGCTCTCGCCAATCGCCCGCAGGATGCGGCAGCCCTCTTCCAATCCCGGACCTCTAAAGCTGTGTATGGAAGTGCGATTGGCCTTGTCGTAACTGGCTTTGAAGATGTACGGAACGCCCATATCGGCGGCGACGCGTTGAATCGCATCGGCCAGGCCGCGCGCATGGCCTTCGCCCTCGATTACACACGGCCCCGCGATAAGAAACAGGTTTGCATCGCCTACGACGACGCTTCCGACATTGAATGAATGGAGAGGACTCACCGCTCTATTGGAGCACAATTGATAGCGGCCCTTGCTTTGCTTAACTCACAACTCAAACTGTAATCGACGCCGGGGTGCCCCATTCATCGCGCGGCACTTTGCGCGATGAGTGGGTTGCCCCGAGGCACCTTTGCCTCTAAGCTCAACACCTCTCTAAGCTCTAAGCTGGTTGAAACCCTGTCCACCCAACCCTCAACTCAAACCTCGCTCCCTCGATCCTCATACCTCAACAGACCAAAACCTCGCACCGCTGCGGCCTTACCTCCATGACCCGCGAAACGTGGATTGAGCGCTTGACACGGCCGCTATAATGAAATCAGTAGCAGAACCGAAAGCCCGGCCATTCCGCCGGGCTTTCGTGTTTGTCACCACGCACACCGGAAGTCCAAAGCTAAAGCCAATGTTTTCCGGACTTTACACAAAAATAGGGGGGAGGGGTGCCGGTCAAGTAATTACTACTGTGCGCTCAACGTGGCGATGCGTCCATCGCGCGTCAGCAGGAAGGTCGTCGCACCTTCGCGGTCGGTGCGGAACGTCTTGACGCGCGCTTCTTCGAGCCGCTGTAGTACCTCGAAACGCGGATGCCCGAAGGTATTGTGCCGCCCCGAACTGATCACCGCCTCATGCGGCGCGGCGGCGGCGAGGAACTCGGGGTTGGTGGACGTCCGGCTGCCGTGGTGTCCGACTTTCAGCAGCGTGACGGGCGAGATGCGATCATGCGCGAGCATGATGTCCTCGCTGCGCCGTTCGGCGTCGCCTTCGAGCAGCACGCTGGCTTGGCCGAAGTCCAGGCGCATCACCAGCGAGTCGTCGTTGATGGGAGAACTGGCGTTGGCGTAGGTTGGTTCGGGCGAGAGCACGGACGCCTGCACCCCGCCCCAGGTGAACGCATCGCCCGCGTGAAAGTGCCGGACGTTGATGTTCAGCGACGCCGCTTCGACGAGCAACGCACGGTAGTCCGCGGACTCTGCCGGGTCGATGCTGACCCACAATTCGCGCGGGTGAAAGTCGCGCAGGATGGCCGGCATTCCGCCCATGTGGTCGCTGTGCGCGTGCGTCAGCAGAACGGCGTCTAGCCGCCGCAACCGCCGCGACCAGAGATACGGCGCAACGACCTCTTCGCCGACGTCCCAACGGTCGGTGTTCGCGGCCTGGCCGACAGGTCCGCCAGCGTCGACCAGCAACGTTCGGCCGTCGGGCGTAACGACCAGCAGCGAATCACCCTGTCCGACATCGAGCGCGGTCACCTCCAGCGCGCCCGGATGCAGCACTGGCGGCTCCGGCCACAGCGTAGCCAGCGGCACGAGGGCCAGTGCGAAGACGCCCGCTGCGACCAGCCACCGACTGCGTTGGCGGAGTGCCCAGCAAGCGAATGCCACCGCCGCGACGATGGCCGCAATGACCCACGTTGCGGGCGCCGGAACGCGCGTGTCGGCGAAACGCATGTGGCTAAGGTGGCCGATGGCCCAGCCTACGGCGTGCAGCGCTAACGCTGTCGCGGCGGCGGGCAATGCGGCGAGCCACGCGCTTACCAGCGACGCGCAGAACGTGGCGATCGCGAGGGGCGCAAGCAACGCGACCAGAGGAATCGCGAGCAGATTTGCGGGCAAGGCGAACGGAGTGGCGCGATGGAAGTACACCGCCATCGGCAGCGCCATGCAGGCTTCGATGACCACGCTGACCAGCACCAGTTCGGCGACGCGCAGCAGTGAGCGCACGGCGAGCGCCGGGACGCCACGAGCCCACGCGCCGAGCAACGCTGCTAAAGTATTTCCAAACAGTCGCAGCATCACCCGCATCTGTGACAGCTTTGGCGGAAGCCGCGCGTCGAGCCAAACCGCGTCCAGATCGCGGGCCGCGTGCAATCGCGGCAGAATCGTGCGTTCAGCGAGGGGAATCGCGAGTCCACCGACCGCGACGAGCACGAGGAACGTCATCTGAAAGCTGGCTTCGGTGAGCGCGCGCGGGTCCCATGCCAATACGGCGAGCGCCGCCGCACCGAGAGCCTGCAACACGCTCGCATCGCGGCCAAGCCATCGCGCCAACAGGAAGACCGAAGTCATCAGCAGCGCACGCTGCACCGGAACGCCAAAACCGGTGAGCATCGCATACGCGACGGTCATCGCGATCGTGACCACCGTCGCAGGTCCCTGCGGCGCGCGCATGCGACGGAGCGCCCAGAACAGCATTCCCGCAAGCAGCGCAACGTGCATACCTGAGACCACGAAGAGGTGGAACGATCCCGTGCGCTCGAAGCCCACTCGCAAGTCGTGGCGCAGCCCGGAGCGGTCGCCGAACAGCATCGCGTCGAGCATCGCGGTGTCGTCTACAGTGAGCCTTGCGGCCTGAGGTATCAAGTGGTTGACACGCGATGTGGCCAGCGCGGCCATGCGCCCGGAAGCCCATGTCTGCGCGGCATACGCACGGCAGCGCAGATCGCGCCCCGCAGCGCCAACGCGCTGCAAACGCGCCGCCTTCACGCTGGCATGGACCGAAATGCCCTCGCTCAAAAGCTGGTCCGCGTAAGACCACGCACCCGCATCGCGATAGCGTTCCGGCTCGCGCAGCCGCAGCGGAACTTCGACCATGTCGCCACACTTGAGCGCGGGCGCGCCGTCGAGCACGGTCACGCGCACACCGCCTTGCGCGCTTTGCATCGTGGCAACGTCGGGCGTGACCGCTTCGACCTGCTCTACGTCGAGATCGACAGATTCCGTGGCTGCCGCGCCTTCGCTCTCCCACGCGCCCGGCTCCATGCGCCAGGGTTCGATGGGCGTTTCACCCGCGGAGCGCGCGCTCGGCGGTTTGGCCGGAAGCATCCGCACCCGCACGACGCGCCCGCGGACGGTACGGCTCAGGCCATCGGCGTATTTCAGGAGCGCAGTCTGCGGCGCGGGCGACGGCTGCATCTGCGCGCACCAGCAGCCAGCGATCGCCCACAGCGCGAGAGTGGGAAGCGCGGCCAGGCGCAGCGTTTTGCGGAACGCGATGAGCGTGAAGACGACCAGCAACACAATCGCAGTTAGCAATATGGCCGCGAACTGCCATTGCCATGCGAGCAGTTCCCCGCCAGCGAACGCGAGGGCCGCGGCAAGGAGAGGCGCGCGCCGGAGCCGAAGCGCCTCGACCGCCGCGCGATCGTCCATCCAGAATTTGGTCGCGCCAAGTGCCCGCATGAGAAGCGCTGCCTGCGTATGTTCCAGCCTAGTGTGTCACGTCTCGCGTGTGAGCATGACGACTGTTTCGATGTGGAAGGTTTGCGGAAACAGATCGACAAGATGAACCGCGTCTATGCGATAGCCCGAGTCTTGCAACGCTGCAAGATCGCGCGCAAGCGTCACCGGATCGCAGGAGACATAGACAATGTGCGGCGCGGCGATGCGGCCCAGCAGAGCGCAGGCTTCAAGACCCGCCCCCGCGCGGGGCGGGTCGAGCACGATCAACTCCGGGCGCTCGCGCTGTGTGATGGCCTCGCGCAGAAAGTCGAGAGTCGTTTGTTGCACGGCGCGATGCTGTGGGCCAAGCCTCTTGAGCGCCGCTCCCAGGTCCTTTGCGGCTGTTGGATTTGATTCGACCGCAGTCACTTGTGCGAAATTCTTTGCCAGCACGCGCGAGAAGAGACCGACGCCCGCGAAGAGGTCCCACGCGATCGCTCCACTGCGTCCATGGCAAACGAGCTCGACAAGCGTGCCGATGAGAAATCGGTTGACCTGGAAGAACCCGCCGCGAGAGATCCAGTACGTTTCGGTCTGCCCATCACCGACGGGAACCTTGTAGTTCAGGCCAGTCGCGCCATGCTCTGCGAGGACGCGACCTGTAGGACCGGTGTGCGGGTCGAAGGCCGCCGCCGCGGCACCGACGACCTGCGGCATACGCAACTGGAGCGCGCCGATCATTCGCGTGAAGCTGCCTTGCAAGGCCTTGGTGCGAGGAGCGCAGAAGAGCGTGAGTTGGACGCGAGAGAGGTCGTCGTTGACGAAGAGTTCGGCCTCGGCGGCGGCGTTGAGCCAGTGTTCGGCGTCGCGGTCCTCGCCCGCCAGCGCGATGAGGGCCTCGACCGTTTCCACCAGGATCGGCGCGCCGATGGGACAGGTCGTAACGGGAAGAAAGTCCGTTGTGGCGCGGATGTTGTAGCCGAAACGAAGCGTACCCGCGATGCGCTGGATGCGGACACGGATGCGATTGCGATAGCCGTAAGACTCTGCACCATGCGTGGATATTTCATCATGCCAGGCGATACCGGCATTCTGAAGTTCCGTATGGAGAATCTCGCGTTTGAACGCGAGTTGTTCGCGGTCGGTGGCCATCTGGTACTGGCAACCGCCGCAAGCGCCGAAGTGCGGACAGCGCGGCGTGGCGCGTTCGACTGCGGCTGTCGATACCTGAAGAAGCTGGCCGTCTGGAGAGACTTCTACGGCTTCTTGCGGGAGCACGAAGGGCAACGCGATGCGCGGATCGCTCGTGGAGAAATTGCCGCCGTAAAGCGGGCGGTCAACGTGCAGGTGTCTGCTCTCGCTCATCCGTGTCCCATGTAGAAGAGGCTGAGACGCGGGATGTTGCGCGCTTCCATCAGCCGCTTGAGCAGGAATTGTTGCTGCACCTGACGCACTTGTACGGCCTGCATTTTGCAGCGATAAGGCGCAAGTTCGCGCTCGGCCTGCGCGCGGAGTGCGACAAGCTCTTCTTCGGAGGCAGCACTGAGCAGCGCGGCCACCAGCTTCTCTTCGAGCACGGTCAGCGTGCGGTCGAGATCGTCAAGCGGCAGCGGAGTTTCACGCATGGCGAGCGCGAGCTCGCGGAGGCGCTGGGCGGTGGTGGCGGCCGCGGAAACCCAGATCTCAGAAGCGAGACCTGAAGCACTCGGAATTGTGGCCGGCACGGTTTCCAGAGCCTGTGCATTGCCATCGAGAAAGTGGGCAACGCGCTCGGCTTCAAAGCCGCTCTCCTGCTGCGCGCGCGGCTCGGCCCTGGCCATACCAACGGTCGCCTCCTGCATCTCTTCGGTCGCGCGCATCACGGCTTGCGCGCACCACGCGAGGCCATTCACCTTGCGCGTGCGCGTCTTCGCGACGGCGCGTTTCGCATCGTGTTTGTCGAACGCGTCGTCGATGCCGCGTAGTACTGCCTCGAGCGGAACGCCCGCCTCCCGCCAAATCTCAATGAGCGCCCAGTCGAGCGTCGAGAGCATGAGGACCGACCCGCGCCGCCGCTGGAAGCGCTCTTCGATCTCGGAAAAATAGTGGAAGTAGTTCATAGAAGCAGAGTGAAGAGTGAAGAGGATAGAGTGTAGCGGTGAGCATAAAAGGGGATGCGGCGAAGCGGCTTCCCCTTTCCTCTTCACTCTATCCTCTACACTCTGCTCTACCTTCGGCGATGGCGGTCCTGGTTGCGCTCCCAGATGAGGCGCAGGCCGTTGAGCGTGAGCATCTCGTCCACGGCACCAATGTGTTTGCAGCCGCTGGCGATGAGCCTCGCGAGGCCACCAGTGGCAATGGTTTTGGTCTCAGGCCCAAGCTCGCCGATCAGTCGCTCCAGAATGCCGTCGACCAAGCCGATGTAGCCGTAATAGAGCCCGATCTGGATGTTGTCGGTGGTGCTGGTGCCGATGATTTTGGCGGGCTTCTTGATCTCGACGCGGGTCAGGCGTGCGGCGCGGTTGAACAGCGCATCGGCTGAAATGCCGAGGCCCGGCGCAATCGCCCCGCCGAGAAATTCGCCTTTTTTCGAGACGACATCGAACGTCGTCGCCGTGCCCATATCGACCACAACAGCGGGGCCACCGAACAGGTCGAATGCGGCAACGCAGTTGACGACGCGGTCCGCGCCGACTTCGCTGGGGTTGTCGGTGAGGATAGGCAGCCCGGTCTTGACACCCGGTTCGATGAACAGCGGCTTTACTTTGAGAAACGTTTCGCACACACGCCGCAGGGTCGAATCGAGCGGAGGGACGACCGACGAAATTGCAATGCCGTCGATCGCGTCCAGCGATTGGCCGCGCATCGTGAACAACATTTGCAGTTGCGAGGCGATCTCGTCGGTGGTCCGCTTGAAGGGCGTGGTGATGCGCCAGTCGGCTGCCAGTGAGGCCGGTTCACCCTCTGTCGCGTGGCGGAAGAGGCCCACCGAAGTATTCGAATTTCCTACATCGAGTGCCAGTAGCATTGCGCTTTCCTGCCTCGTCCAAAATGGTTTACGCTGCGCGGACACCGCTCGAGAGCACCGTGTGGCGAACACCGTCGTCTCCAATGACCTGTAGGAAACCGTGCGCGTCGAGCCCGTCCGTAATGCCAGTATAGCCGCCCGATTCGGCGACGTGGACGTGCTTGTCGCGCACCCAGGTCGAGGCCACCGTGAACCGTTTGAGCAGGTCGTGCGTGCCGGATTCGAGCCGAGTAAGTTCGAGGTCGAGCGCTCGCAATAGGGCGGCGAGCAGCGTCGCGCGGCTTTGAAGCTGGCCCGCTTCGATGCTGAGCGACGTTGCCGCGCCGTTGAGTTCGGGCGGAAACTTCTCGTGGTTGACGTTGATGCCGACACCGATGACGGCGAAGCGCAGCAATGGGCCTTCGACCGAAGTCTCGACCAGAATGCCGCCGCACTTTTTGTCGCCGAGCAGCAAGTCGTTGGGCCAGCGGATATCGATGTCCAGCCCGGTTGTCTCGTGAATCGCACGCTGCGCCGCTAGGCCGGTCGCGAGCGAAATCCAGAGCGCTTCGCCGAGCGGAAGAGGCGGTCGTATCAGCACGCTGACGTAGAGGCCGTCGCCCGCGGAAGAATGCCACTGGTGGCCGCCGCGACCGCGACCGGAGGTCTGCTCGTCGGCGACGTAGACCGTGCCCTCGGGGGCACCGTTGGCAGCGGCGGCCAGCAACAGCGAGCTGGTCGATTCGACCGACGCAAAATGCTGCAGGCGGCGCGCAAAGCGGGTCCCGGCAAGTGCCCGACCCGCCGCCGCAACATCGAATTGACGCAGCGCGGTCATGCGCTCATCGTATCCTGCATCTGAACAGCAAAGGAACCCATGCCCATCGATCTGCCCAGTCCGCTGCTACATCAGTTCGCCGTGCTGCTGCTGCTGGCGCTGCCGGTCGCCTGCATTGCGTGGACCGTGACGCACGAAGAAGTCTTTCGCGAGCCACGCGAGTTCTGCAAGAAGAAGAGCGAGCAGACCCAGTCGTTTATGCCGCGCAAGTTTTTCTACCTCTTCACTTGCGAGTATTGCTTTTCGCACTACGTTGTTGCCGTGGTGCTGCTGGCGGTGCGGTACAAACTTCTTTACGCGGGCTGGCGAGGGTATGTCATCGCCTGGTTCGCGCTGGTGTGGGTCGCGAACTTTTACATGAGCGCGTTCAATCGCCTGCGGTTGGAGATCAAGCTCGAGAACGTGACTATTGCCGCCGAAGAGCAGGCGCTTCCGGACGAGGCCAGGAAGTAGTCCGTGCGCGGTTCGTCCTGCCCCCTCCTCCGTCAATATCTCGCAAAGTCCGCTAAAATAAAGACTTAGCCTTGTACTTACATTGCAGAGACTGGGTAAAGTCTTGAAAACAAACGGCCTGTGTTTATTGCCGTCTGTAAAGTCCGCAAAACAATGGACTTACATCCCTTTCGCGGCTCAATGAGGCATACATAGGTAGTTTGTCTTTGCTGTGCTTATTATAACGGCCGTGTCAAGCACCGGGCTGGCGGAAGTAGATTTGGGTACGATAGACCACACGTCCTGAGGCTCACCGACTCAACTTGCAGCCCTCGCCTTCCAAATCGTCGGTCCCTATTTCCCGTATCGCGCGTGACCTTTCTCTGGGGCGTGCGGTGCGCTGGCTCGTGCTGGCGGTCGCGATCGTGTTTTTCGCCCTGCATTTCCTGCACCTGAACGCCGACTTCCCCAACCACTCGCCCTGGATCGACTGGTCGAAGTACACCGACGAAGGCTGGTATGGCGACGCGGCCATTCGCCAGGTGCTGTTCGGGCACTGGTATTGGAAAGGGGACTTCAATCCGGCGGTGGCGCTGCCGGTGTGGCCGGCGATGGAGTTTCTGGTGTTCCGCGTGACGGGGGTGTCGGCGGTGGCGGCGCGGGCATTGACTCTGGGGGTGTTTGGCGCGACGTTGCTGGCAGTGTGGGTGTTGCTCGGGCGGCATCGCAGCGTGACGGGGTCGCGTCCGTTGGCCGGGGCGCTGGCGGTGATGTTTCTTTGTACGAGTCCACTTTTGTATGTGTTTGAGCGGATGGCGATTCTGGAGCCTTTGTTGATTTGCCTGACGCTGCTGGCGTTGCTGGCGGCTTCTTGTCTGCATCCGCTGAAAGGCCCGGGGCTAAAGCCCATTTCGGGCGTATTCAGGGGGCTGAAGCCCCCTGCTCCCTCCGAAGCTGGAGGATCGGAGTTCGTCGCTCCCTCCGCTTCTCTCGCCGGTTCGGGGCTGGGGCAGGTCGCGGAAAACGACGCCGATTGGCCGAAAAGCGTACCTCTACGGCTAAAGCCGCAAAGCAACGGCGGCATTTATGGCATGGGTGAACCCGTGCCCTACCGATATGTCACCGGTAAAACGACGCCCTACCAAGTTTTTTCGCAGCGTGTAGAGCCCTCTGCGACATCGGGTTTTCAGGCGCTCGCACGACGGCTTCTCCCCGGCGTCTTCTTGGGGTTGTTGCTTCCGGCCATTGTGCTCACCAAGACGACGGGCATCTGTCTGTTTCCGGCGATCGCGTACATGGTGTGGGCGCGGGCGGGGTACCGGCTTCGTACCGCGCTTCGGTTGGCGGCGATCCCGAGCGTGATGGCGGCCGCGATCTGGCTGGGGTACTTCGGCTTGTTTGTGCGTCCACACTATCTCGCGGACTACAGGTATTTGTTTTCGGCGAACGCATACACGGGAATTGAGCTGGAGCCGTTTGCGACGGTGATCCTCAATACCTTTTCCGATGGCATGTGGATGGGGCGGGTGCTGTATCCCGTTTTCTTCGGAGTGATTGCGCTGGGGTTGTTCTGGCGTCCGCGCCTGCTTGTGAATCCACTGGTGCCCGCGCTGTTGCTCTGGACCGGCGGCTACTTCGCGTTTTTGGGGTATCACAATAATTTGCAGCCGCGGTATTACCTGGTGGTGGCAGTGCCGATCACGCTGCTGGTGGCGTTGGGGCTGGACTGCTTTCGCGAAGCCCGCGGGCGGACGGCGAGCGTGGTTGCCGGAACGATAGCGGCTGTCGTGACGCTGGCTATCGCGGTTCCGGACGCTATTCAGACGCTCGACTATGTGCTGCATCCCGAGTACACCTTTCGCGGCGCGGCTGAAGCCGTGGCCGCCATCGTTCGCGCGGACAAGACGCATCCCGATCTTGTGCTTTCGATCTCCGGCTCCGACCTGACGCTGATGACGGGGTTGCCGTCGATCGACGACGACTTTGGGACGATGGAACTGGCGGACAGAGTGAAGGCGTATCGTCCGGGTTGGTACGCGGCCTGGAACGAACTCGACGACGACAAGATGGACGCCCTGACGCAGCTGTACAACGTCGAGCGCGTCGCGGCTTTCCCGACCATGGACGACCCGGATCGCAATCTGTTGATTCTCTATCGGCTCGACCCGACGGACACGGGTTCGTCGCGCGGACATAAGAAGCGGCGCACGCCGAAGCCGCTGGTGACGAAGCTAGACCAACAGCCGAGTACGACGCAGTTGGTGCACTAGAAGGTTTGATAAGCCACATCGATGTAAAGCGAAACAGGAACTGCAGTACCGTGGCAAGTTGCGGGAGAGAAAATATATTGCCGGACTGTTTCGGCCGCGTTGAAATCCAGTCCTAAGCCCGCAGCTCTGATAATCCAGATATCGTTTGGATGTCCTTTGGCATCCACGGTCAGTCCAATCCGCACGCCGCCATTGAACTTCGCTTGGCGCGCTACCCTCTGAAAACTCGGGTTCTATGCTGCGAATTACATGTGGGGGTGTCAATCCTTTCTCGCCCACAGCCGGACCATCTTCTGCGCAGGCATTGGGACTCGGGTCGGCGCAATCGCAGGCCTTAGCATCCGATGTAGTGGGCGGACCGTCATGCACCTGCGGCGGCCGCGCTTTCTTGTACCTCTGTGGTAAATCGGACAGAGCCTCTGCGAGATCCTTATAAAACAGGCTGTCAGCCAAATGCGGCAATATCGTTGCCGTGTCAGCACCCTTTAAACTGATCTCGATCGAGACTTGGTCTAGCTTCGGAGACAACGCGATGTGGGTC
>JALYTE010000118.1 GCA_030854435.1 Acidobacteriota bacterium
TTTTCGGCATCGAGCTTCCTGGGCAGCGTGCCTTCGGTGTCTTGCAACTCTTCCAACAGTTTCGGCGCAATCGTCAGCAGGTCGCAACCCGCGAGTTCCTTGATCTCGCCCGTATTGCGGAAGCTCGCGCCCATCACGACGGTCTTGTAGCCGAACTTCTTGTAATAGTTGTAGATTTCGGTCACGGACTGCACGCCGGGGTCGTTCGCGCCCTCGTAATCCTTGCCTGTGTCCTTCTTGTACCAATCGAGAATGCGGCCCACGAACGGAGAAATCAGCGTAACTTTCGCCTCCGCGCTGGCCACGGCCTGGTGCATGCCGAAGAGCAGCGTCATGTTGCAATGGATGCCTTCTTTTTCAAGTATCTCCGCGGCCTTGATGCCTTCCCACGTCGACGCCAGCTTGATCAGCACGCGCTCGCGGCCAATGCCGGCGGCCTCATACTGCTTGATGATTTCGCGCGCCGCCGCCAGCGATTTCTCGGTGTCGAAACTCAGCCGCGCGTCGACTTCAGTCGAAACTCGGCCCGGCACGATCTCCAGAATCTTGCGCCCAAACGCCACGGCCAGCGTCTTGAACGCCGCCTTCGCCACTTCCTCATCGGAAGCCTTATCTCCCACGGCCTTGCGGGCGGATTCGAGACAGTCGTCCACAATTTGGTGATAGGCCGGCATCCCCGCCGCGGCCGCGATGAGCGATGGATTGGTGGTCGCATCGGTCGGCTTGTATTGCTTGATGGCGTTGATGTCGCCCGTATCGGAGACCACGGTGGTCATCGACTTCAGTTGGTCCAAAAGGTTTGCCATGAAAGAAACTCCCTTGCTGCGCGGAAAGCCGCGCCGCACTCTTCATTATAAAACCGCGACGTCGCTCTCTTCGTCTATCGTCCAGAATCTATCCGCTCGCTAGGGAAGCTCTGATGGAAGTCCTCGGGATTGTCCGCAACGGCTAAAAGCCGTCTTGGTTCTATGGCCTTTGTGGTGCGACTGAAGCCGCACCCTACCCTTGTAATCAAAGGTTCTAGCGTTCCACTTGGTTTCAAACCCGTCCGCACCCTACACTTCAATAGATGCATGATGGGGCCTGACGAGATCTATGCCTGACGTAACACCTTCAAACGCCGAACGTAACCCCAAACCGCAGCACTACATCTGCGTCCACGGCCATTTTTACCAACCGCCGCGCGAGAACCCGTGGCTTGAAACGGTCGAGATGCAGGACTCCGCCGCGCCCTTCCACGACTGGAACGAGCGCATCACGGCCGAGTGCTACGCCCCCAACGGTGCCTCCCGCATCACCGACAAATCAGACCGCATCATCCGCATCCTCAACAACTACGCGCGCATCAGTTTCAACTTCGGCCCCACGCTGCTGAATTGGCTTGCCGCCTCCGCGCCACGCACGTATCGCATGATCGTGGACGCCGACCGCGCCAGCGCCGCGCGCTACGGAGGTCACGGCTCGGCCATCGCGCAGGTCTACAACCACATCATCATGCCGCTCGCGAACGAACGCGACGCCCTTACCCAGATACGCTGGGGCATCGCCGACTTTGCGCACCGCTTCGGTCGCAAGCCCGAGGGCATGTGGCTGGCGGAGACCGCCGTCTCCCGCTCCGTGCTCGCCCTCATGGCGCAGGAGGGCATCAAGTTCACTGTTCTTGCGCCCAGCCAATGCGCCCGCGTGCGCAAGCTCTCCGAACCGGACACACCCTGGAACGAAACCGTCCACGTCAACGTCGACCCCACCCACCCCTACCTGATCCGCCTCGACGAAGGCCGCAGCATCGCGGTCTTCTTCTACGACGGCCCCGGCTCCCGCGCCATCGCCTTCGAGGGTTTGCTCAACTCCGGCGAAGACTTCGGCCAGCGCCTGCTCCAGTGCTTGCACTCCGACAAGCCCGATACCGAACCCCAACTCGCGCACGTCGCCACCGACGGCGAGAGCTACGGCCACCACCACCGCCACGGCGAAATGGCGCTGAGCTACGCCCTCCACTGGATCGAAGAAAACAACCTCGCGACCCTCACCAACTATGGCGAGTTCCTCGAAAAATTCCCCCCGCAATGGGAGGCCGAAATCGCCGAAAACACCAGTTGGAGTTGCGGGCACGGCATCGAGCGCTGGCGCTCCAACTGCGGCTGCAACAGCGGCAAACAAGGCTGGAATCAGGAGTGGCGCGGCCCTCTGCGCGAAGCCCTCAACTTCCTCCGCGAAAAGACCGCGCCCCTCGCGGAAGCCGTCGCCAAGCCGCTCCTGCACGACCTCTGGACAGCCCGCGACGCTTACATCGGCGTCATGCTCGACCGCTCGGCGGACAACGTCGCGCGCTTCCTCGCGGCCCATGCGACGCATGAACTCTCGGCCGCCGAGCGCGTCACCGTTTTTGAACTCCTCGAACTCGAGCGCCACACCCAGCTCATGTATACCTCCTGCGGCTGGTTCTTCGACGAGGTCTCCGGCATCGAAACCGTGCAGGTCATCGCCTACGCCGGCCGTGTCCTGCAACTCGCCGCGAAGCTCTTCGGCGCGCCCGGCATCGCCCTCGAAGCCGAGTTTTTGTCCCTCCTCGCCCGCGCCAAAAGCAACGTCCCCGGCATCGGCGACGGCGCTGAAGTTTACCGCCGCAACGTCACCGAAGCGCGCGTGGACCTCGAACACGTCGGCGCCCACTACGCCATCAGCTCCATGTTTCGCAACTACCCCGACAAGGGCGAACTCTTCTGCTTCGACCTCCACCGCCAGAGCTACGAAGTCTTCACCTCTGGCCGCGGCCGCGTCGCCCTGGGCCGCGCCGAAATCCGCTCCCGCGTCACCCAAGAGAGCGAAAACATCTGCTTTGCCGTCCTCCACCTCGGCGACCAAAACCTCTCTGCCGCCGTCAAGCGTTTCGCCGTCAAGCCCACCGCAGAACCGGGTCCCGAGAGCGGCACCGACCCGGGTGCCCCATGTCCGGATTCTCGGACATGGGATTCCACAAATCCCAAGGGAACAACCAACCCCACCGAATCCTGGCTCCAGTTCACCGAAGCCGCCCGCGCCGCCATCGGTCGCGCCAACCTCCCCGACCTCATCCGCCTCATCGACGGCTTCTTCGGCAACACCCTCTATTCGCTCA
>JALYTE010000119.1 GCA_030854435.1 Acidobacteriota bacterium
TTCGGGGGAAGTTAGAAGGTTGAGCACCGCGTCGATGCTTGTCACAATCAATTCGGCGGTCACGCCAGACTTGACGATATAAGTCGAATCGGGTTGAGCGATGGGCGCAAATGAACCAGTTCCACTTGCAGGTTCGGTCGCTGCGCTGAGCGAAAGAAATCGTCCAATCTCATTTTTTGAGATTTCGTGAGTGGTGTCCGCTTCTTGCATCAATTGCCGCGATTGCGATCCGCGACAAGGTTGAAGCCCGACTAAGTGGACACGTACTCCGAAACTCTGCGCAATCTGAACCGCGATACGCAGATCGCCGTCGCCGGTCACAATAAGCGCATCTGAGATCGCTTGATTTCTTGCCAAGTCGATGAGGTCGGTTACCAGTAGCGAGTCCACGCCTTTTTGCTGGCCGGCACTATTGATAGTTCCTAACCGAACCTTGACATTCTCACTTTCGGCTAGAGCAATTTGTTCCGACGTCGGGCCGAGTTTGGCCCCATCATACCAATAGATGCGCAGCAGAGAAGCGCGCCCATTCGCGGACGCCGCGAGAGATTTCAGTTGGCCGAGAACTTCTGGAATGTTCAAGATCAAACTTACACGGGAAACTTTACTTCCAGCAAGATTGGTCCCACCCTGCGCAAAGATATAACCTGCGTCCACGAAAACCGCAACACGTTCCATAAAACTCCTAAACTAAGAGGCCCCCGCAGGGGCCCCTAAATAGTCCGAGGATCCCATAAAAGGTCTCCGACGGAGATCTTAGTTTACCGCATCGTGGCAGGTTTCCGCAACGAAGACGGCGGAATCTCTAACGCAGGTTGTTGCTAGGGTGCGTAGGCAGCGCGAAGTGGAAGGTCGATCCCTTCCCGAGCGTGCTGGTGGCCCAGATTGTGCCGCCGTGTTGCGTGACGATGCTGCGGCAGATGGCGAGGCCGAGGCCGGTGCCGCCCATCGCGCGGGAGTCGGAGGCGTCGACCTGCTTGAAGCGGTCGAAGATGATTTCGAGCTTGTCTTCGGGAATGCCGCGACCCTCGTCGTGAACTTCAATCAACGCCTCGCCAGTAGCGGAGTAGCGCGCGGTGAGGCGAATCTTGCTGGAAGCGGCCCCGGTCGGCGGCGAAAACTTGATGGCGTTCGAGATCAAGTTGGTGAGCGTTTGGAGAATGCGTTCGGCGTCGGCCCAGATGTTGACGCCGTTTGCCTCCATCGCGAATTCGATGTTGGAAGTCTGCATCGGGGCGACCGCGCGGCGGAAGAGGTCGTCCACCGAACACATCGCACTGTGCAGTTCGACCTTGCCAGAGCCGATGCTTTCGAGGTCGAGGATGTCGTTGACGAGTCGCACCAGGCGGTCGGTGTTGCCGATGGCGATGTTCATCATTTGACGCATTTGCTCGGGGCGTTCGGTGAGCGCGCCTCCTGCGACCAGTCCGAGCGCCGCGCGCAGCGACGTCAACGGCGTGCGCAGTTCGTGCGAAACGGTGGAGATGAACTCGTCCTTCATGCGGTCGAGCGCGTTGCGTTCGGAGATGTCGGCGAAGGCGATGACGACACCGACGGCGCGGCCTTCGGGGTCGCGAATTGGGTCTGGCGGAGTCGCGGACGGCACTGCGTGGGGCAAGCCGTGCGCAAGTTGGGCCGTGGAGGCGAGGCCGCAGCGTAGCAGGGTAGCGTCTCCAAACTCGAAATCCGACTCGATCTGGGGACGCGCGACATACTCGACTGCGAAACTGCTGCCGTCCTTGCGCCAGAAAACTTCGTTGGACACGCGGATGGTTTCGCGCCGGATGAGGGAGCGCTGGCTGGGGCAATCGGCGTGGGGATAGGGCGTGCCGTCGGCGCGTGTGTGATGCACAAGTTCGTGCATGTTGCGGCCCAGCATCTCTTCCGGCTTGTAGCCGAGCATTTGTGCGGCGGCGGGATTGACGACAGTGACGCGGCCTTCGAGGTCGAGGCCATAGATGCCGTCACCGACCGACTCCAGCACCGAGTTCGACTGGCGGACAAGCGCACGCAGTTGCTCTTCGGCGCGCACCTGCACGGTGATGTCGATGCCGGTCGCGATGATGAAGCCTATCTGGCCGCGAGCGTCCTCGAGCGCCGTCGCCGTCCACGCGATGCGGCGACGCGAACCGTCGGCCCCCAGCCAGAACTGTTCATAGGACGCAGGAAAGCTGCCGGAGCGCATGCGCTGGAACGTTGCGACGTGCTCGGCGATGTCCTCCGTTGGGACAAGGCGTTCCCAGGCATAATTGCCGACGAGGTCCGCGGAGGCGTGGCCGGAGAGGGTTTCGCAGGCGCGGTTGAAGCGGACAATGCGGCCTGTGGTGTCGAAGATGACGACCAGCGCGCCTACGGTGTCGAGCACGGCGGAGACGAAGTTGCGCTCGACGGTCAACGCGCGTTCGACGCCGCGGCGGGCGCGGGAGGCGTGATCCATCTGGCGGGCGCGGGCCGTGAGTTCCAGGCGGGTGACGACGGCTCGGCTGAGCGCCTCCAGCGACTCGAGTTGCGCCGGGCTGAGTACGCGGGGGGCGCTATCGAACACACAGAGGCAACCGATGGCCGCGCCTGAAGGCATGACGATGGGCGCTCCCGCATAGAAGCGGTAGCGGCGGTCGCCGACCGGAATGCCGGCGGGAGCGTAGTCGCGATGCGCGTCGGGGACCTGGTAGACGCCGTCGCTGGCGAGGGCGAGTTCGCAGGGCAGCGTGTGGCGGGGCACCTCGGCGATGTCGATGCCGTAGCGGGAGCGCAGCGAAATGCGGTCCTTTTCGACGAACGTGATCGCCGCCGCGGGAGTGTCGCAAATCTGCGCCGCGAGACGCGAAATGTCGTCGAGGGCGGGGTCGCGCGGCATCTCCAGCAACTCGTATTGGTCGAGTGTTTGTAGACGCGGCTGTTCTGCGATGGAAGCAAATCCAGTCATGGCTGCTGCACTGAGAATATAAGCGGCGACCGACTATGGCTCTCCCCCGTTCGTGTCCAAAGAGCCGTCAAAGGTAACTGAAAATGATGTGACTTTTGGGGGGTCAGGGTCCAGGGACGGTGCAGCATACGGCCACGGTGGGAGCGTCGTTGGCACCTGCGTCCAGCGCCACTTTCCAGGAGCCGTCCGCGACCTTCTTCCAGAATGTAATGTAGCGCCCGGAGACGGTCACCGCTTTGCCGTTCTTGTCGAGCGAGTGGCTCTCGTAGTGTCCCCAGGTGAAGCCCGTATCGCCCGACGGACCCATCTGCGCACCTTGCGGGGTCCAAGTGAGCTGATAGTCTTTTGGGTCCCAGACCGCGTCGGCGGCGATGGCGCGAAGGCCCAGCACGGCGGGCTTGCCGTTGCTGAGCGTCACGGCGTCCTCGGCGAACCACGAGCTGAACGCCTTGCCGCCGCGTTTGGCAACGTCCTGGGCGAAGCGGCCCTCCAGCTCCATCAGCATGATGACGCCCGGCGAGAGTGTCGGTCGCGTCAGTGGGCTGATGAGTCGCGGGTGGTTGGATTGATCTGTCGGATTGGGGTCGCGCGGCGTGAGCGGCAACGGGCTTTGGGCGTTGGCTTGAAAACGGACGAACAGCAAAAAGAAAAGGACGGTGGAAGACGTTAGGTGGCGTCGCATCGGAGTATTGTACGATTGCGCCCCAGCCACTGTCCGCGCTAGGACTGATATGCTTCGGCTCATTGCATCGTTGAACTGAACAAAAGTACGAAGGGAGTTCTGTGGCGATTTCGCGTAAGGATTGGGTCTTGATTTTACCGGCCATGGCAATGCTGGCGTTGGGGGCAGTCCTGCACGTTCTGAGTCCGCATTTCATGGGATCGGCGGCGACCGTCAGGGATTTTGGCATCGCTCTGCGCTGGGCCGCGGTGGGGGTGCTAGTAGTCTTTGCGTTTCGCCGCAGAAGTTTAACGCCGTGGATCTTCGTGGCGATGGTGGCGGGCGCGGAGGTCGGCTTCGATGCGCCGAACTTCGCCGTGCATCTGCGCGTGTTTTCGGACATTTTTCTGCGTCTCATCAAGACCATCGTCGCGCCGCTGATTCTTGCAACGCTGGTGGTGGGGATTGCCGGGCATGGGGACTTGAAGGGCGTCGGGCGCGTGGGCATCAAGGCGCTGGTGTACTTCGAGGTGGTGACGACGCTGGCGCTGGTGATTGGGCTGGTGGCGATCAACGTATCGAGGGCCGGAGTGGGACTTGCGATGCCAGTTGTGGCGGCAACCGCGAGTGTCGGGATTGCAACTCCACCAGCGACGCACTGGGACGATTTTCTGCTGCATGTCTTTCCGGAAAACATTGCCAAAAGTATTGCTGAGGGCCAGATACTCCAGGTCGCGGTGTTTGCCGTGTTCTTTGGGATTGCGCTGGCGACGTTGAGCGAATCCAAGCGCGCCCCCGTGCTGCGGTTGTGCGAAAGCCTCAGCGAGGTGATGTTCAAGTTTACGAATGTCGTGATGTACTTCGCGCCCATCGGCGTGGGGGCGGCTATGGCGTTCACGGTCGGTCAGATGGGCCTGGGCGTGCTCGTCAACCTCGGAAAGCTGCTGTTGACGCTCTACGGCGCGCTCGCGGCGTTTGCGCTGCTGGTGATGCTGCCCGCGGCGCTGCTGTTCAAGGTCCCGGTCGCGAGGTTCCTTGCGGCGGTCGCGGAGCCTGCGACGATCGCGTTCGCCACGGCCACCAGCGAGGCCGCGCTGCCGCGCGCGATGGAGCAGATGGAAGCGCTCGGCGTGCCGCGCCGGATTGTGGCGTTCGTCATTCCGGCGGGCTACAGCTTCAATCTCGACGGCTCGACGTTGTACCTCGCGGTGGCGAGTATTTTCGTCGCGCAGGCGGCGGGGATCCATCTCTCCATCGGACAGCAGTTGTTGATGATGGGAACGCTGGTGCTGACCAGCAAGGGCGTGGCGGGGGTCCCGCGCGCGACGCTGGTGGTGCTGCTGGCGACGGCGGCGACGTTTGGATTGCCAGTCGAGCCGATCTTCGTGATCCTCGGCATCGACGCTCTGATGGACATGGCGCGGACCATGGTGAACGTCGTCGGCAACTGCCTGGCGAGCGTCGTGGTGGCGCAGTGGGAGGGCGAGTTCGGCAAAGAACAGCCGAGCCCCGTAGTGCTGGAGGGTGTCGAGGTTTAGGCAAGCTCCGAGGGCTGTTCGCGATCTCTCTTGGGTCTCCCCAAAGCTGTCATCTCGACCGGAGGCGCGTTTTTTGCGCCGGAGTGGAGAGACCCGCAGCTTCTCTGCGCCACGGAATATCCTTGCCACCCCCGCAAAACCTACAGGTCTCTCCACTACACCTTCGCAAATACGCGAAGGCTCCGGTCGAGATGACAGGGTCTACGGGCCTAAACAGATGTGGCGCGGGTCGCGCTGTTGCCACGCTAGACACTCGCACTTTCGCGAGCTTAGCGCACTCGCCGCAATTAATTGATCGCGTAATTGATCGTGCGAGACGTTGATACACTGAAGAAATGCGGTTTGCGCCGCGCGGATGTATTTGCGGCGAGGGTACGGGTCTGCGAAGAATGAGTGAATATCTGGATAAAATCAAGTCGCCGGAAGACGTCAAGCGGCTTGGCATGGTGGAATTGGAGCGGCTGGCGGAGGAGATTCGCGAGCGGCTGATTACCGGCGTCGCGAAGACCGGCGGACACATTGGGCCGAACCTCGGGGTCGTCGAACTGACCATCGCCATGCACTATGTGTTCGACACGCCCCGGGACAGTTTTGTGTTCGACGTCAGCCACCAGAGCTATGTGCATAAACTGCTGACCGGGCGCGAGGAGCAGTTCCATACCATTCGCCAACCCGGCGGGTTGAACGGCTTCATGCTGCGCACCGAAAGCGAGCACGATGCGTTTGGCGCGGGCCATGCCGGCACGGCGTTGAGCGCGGCGCTGGGGATGGCCGTGGCCCGCGATATGTCCGGCGGCGACGAACACATTGTCGCGCTCGCCGGAGACGCGGCGTTTACCAACGGCATCAGCTTCGAGGCGCTCAACAACATTGCGGCCCAGACCAAGCGCATGATCGTCGTGCTCAACGACAACGAGTGGTCGATCGACAAAAATGTCGGCGCGATCGCTGAATACTTTCACAAGATTGCGACCAGTCCGACGTATGTGAGCCTGCACGATCGCGCGGCGGAATTGGTCGAAAAGATTGGCGGCAAAGCGGCACGCCACATCGCGCGCAAGGCGGAGGAAGCGGCCAAGGGCATCGTCGGGCGCGGCATGATCTTCGAGGAGTTCGGGCTTAGCTACTACGGCCCGGTCGATGGGCATAACGTGCCTCTGCTGATTGAGACGTTCAAGTTTCTAAAAACGCTAAACAAGCCCGTGATCCTGCATGTGCTGACGCAGAAGGGCCGCGGGTTTCAGCCCGCCATCGACGAACAGAAGAAGTTTCATGGCCTGGGGCCTTACAACCCCGAGACCGGCGTGACCAAGGCCGCCGCGCAGAAGACCTACTCCGAGGTTTTCGCCGAGGGCCTGAACAAGCTCGCCACGATGAACGACAAAGTCGTGGCGATTACAGCGGCGATGCCGAACGGCACCGCACTCGATCTTTTTCGCCCCCTCCATCCCACGCGCTACTTCGACGTGGGTATTGCGGAGGAGCACGCGGTGCTGTTCGCGGCCGGCATGGCGACCAAGGGCTACAGGCCGTTTTGCGCGATCTACTCGACGTTCTTGCAGCGCGCGTTCGACCAGGTGGTGCATGATGTCGCGCTGCAAAACCTGCCGGTGGTGTTCTGCATGGATCGCGGCGGGCTGAGCGGCGACGATGGGCCGACCCATCACGGCCTGTTCGACATCAGCTACCTGCGCGGCATTCCCAACATCGTCCACATGGTTCCGAAGGACGAAGACGAGCTTCAGGACATGATGTACACGGCGATGCTGCGCGAGGGACCAAGCGCGATCCGCTATCCGCGCGGGAACGGGCCGGGTGCGACGGTGAAAGCGCAACCCGTCGCGCTTGAAATCGGCAAAGCAGAAGTTGTTCGCGACGGCAGCGATGTTGCGATCTTCGGGCTGGGCGCGATGCTGGTCGAAGCGGAGCGGTTGGCGAAGATGCTGGCGGCCGAAGGCTACCGCGCTGCGGTGATCAATCCGCGTTTCGCAAAGCCAGTGGACCATGAATGCGTCTCCCACTACGCAGACAAATGTGGGCTGGTGGTGACCATGGAAGACCATGTTCTCGCGGGCGGATTCGGGTCGGCTGTGCTGGAGAGCTTGAACGCATCGGAGATCGATGTTCCCGTGATCCGCGTGGGTTGGCCCGACCAGTTCATCGAGCATGGCAAGGTCGAGTCGCTGCGCGAGAAGTACGGGTTGACCGCGGAGGCCGCACTGCTGCGGGTGACACCGCTGCTGCGCAAGCCTGTGGCGATATAGTGACCCTGTGATTAACGGTCAGAGCGGCGATATGCAACTCTGTGGCCAATAAGCAATTTGCCCAGACCGCGCGGTATTCCGTTATCGAAGAGAATCAGCATGCTTCAGGCAAATGCAGGAACCGCTTCCAGACTATGAGCCACAAATGCCATCACGCTTTCGATCTCTTCGTGCGTCACGGGAAACTGTTCGACGACTTCGTCGATGCTCAAACCGGCTTCGAGATTTTCGAAGATCACTTTCACCGGCGTCCTGATGCCGCGGAGGACCCATGCACCGCTAACCTTGCCCGGTATGCCTCAACGGCCGGACACTGCGACCAATCCAGCGTTGTCGTTCTACGCCTCCAAAACTGCTACACATAGTATAGAGCCGCAGCACCTCGTATGAGTTTCAACGAGTATCATCTTCTCTTCAGGCTGCATCCAAAAGATTTGGAGAACACGGACGAGTGAAGAAAGCCTGTAGCGCCACGGACCCTCTCTGGTACAAGGACGCGATTATCTATGAACTCCACGTTCGCGCCTTCGCCGACTCCAACGCGGACGGCATCGGCGACTTTCAGGGCCTCATCTCCAAACTCGACTACCTCCAGGAACTCGGCGTCACCTGTCTCTGGCTGCTGCCCTTCTTCCCCTCGCCCCTGCGCGACGACGGCTACGATATCGCCGACTATTGCGGCGTCAACCCCTCCTACGGCAGCATCGACGACTTCAAGCAATTCCTCGACGCCGCGCACCTGCGCAACATGCAGGTCATGATCGAGCTGGTCATCAACCACACCTCCGACCAGCATCCCTGGTTCCAAAAGGCCCGCCACGCGCCCCCCGGCTCGCCCGAGCGCGATATGTACGTCTGGTCCGACACCGACAAAAAATACGAAGGCGTCCGCATCATCTTCACCGACACTGAAAAGTCCAACTGGGCCTGGGACGATGTCGCCAAGCAGTACTACTGGCACCGCTTTTTCTCGCACCAACCCGACCTCAACTTCGACAATCCAAAGGTGATGGAAGAAGTCCTCGACGCCATGCGTTTCTGGATGGACATGGGCGTGGACGGCCTGCGCCTCGACGCCATTCCGTATCTGGTCGAGCGCGACGGCACCAGCTGCGAAAACGTCCCAGAGACCCACGTCAAAATCAAGCACATTCGCGCCGTGATGGACGCCGAGTATGAAAACCGCCTCATCCTCGCCGAGGCCAACATGTGGCCCGCCGACGTGCGCCCCTACTTCGGCGACGGCGACGAGTGCAACATGGCCTTCCACTTCCCGCTGATGCCGCGCATCTACATGGCGCTGCGCCAGGAAGACCGCCAGCCCATCACCGACATCATGGCGCAAACGCCGGACATTCCGCCCTCCTGCCAGTGGGGAATCTTCCTCCGCAACCACGACGAACTCACGCTCGAAATGGTCACAGACGACGAACGCGACTACATGAACCTCGCCTATGCGTCCGACTCGCGCATGCGCATCAACGTGGGCATCCGCCGCCGTCTCGCGCCGCTGATGGACAACAACCGCCGCCGCATCGAACTGCTCAACTCGCTGCTGTTGAGCTTTCCTGGGACTCCCATCATGTACTACGGCGACGAGATTGGCATGGGCGACAACATCTACCTCGGCGACCGCAACGGCGTGCGCACCCCCATGCAGTGGAACTCCGACCGCAACGCCGGCTTCTCCCGCGCCGACCCCGCGCGGCTCTACTTTCCGGTTGTCATGGATCCCACCTACGGCTACCAGTCTGTCAACGTCGAAGCGCAGCAATCCGACCCTTCCTCGCTGCTGCAATGGGTCCGCAACATGCTCGCGCTGCGCAAGCTCTTCCAGGTCTTCGGCCGCGGAACGCTCGAGTTCCTGCACCCCAAAAACCGCAAGGTCCTCGCTTACATCCGTGAGTATCAGCACCCTAACGGTGAGTATCAGGTTCCTGATACTCACTCCGAAACCGTCCTCTGCGTCGCCAACCTCTCCCGTTTCGCCCAACCCGTATCGCTTGATCTGGCGAAATACGCCGGCCGCCAGCCCGTCGAAATGCTCGGCTACGTCCCCTTCCCCGAAGTCACCGCGCAGCCCTACCCGCTGACCCTCGCGCCCTACAGCTTTCTGTGGCTCGAACTCCAACCCGGAGCCGCCGCCGTCTCCATCGATGAGGGCCGCGAGATGTCCGTCCCCGTACCCATCACCAACGTCGACGCCGACGAGGAAGCTGAACCGTTGGGCATCGCCGCGTTCCTCGCCGGCCCCGGCCCGAATCTCCTCGCCGAAGCCCTCCCCGAATACCTCGTCAAACAACGCTGGTTCGGCTCGAAGTCCCGCCCCATCGCCTCCGTAACTCTCGGCAACGTAGAACTGCTCGAAGACATCAACACGGCGCTCACCACGGTCGTCGTCATCTTCGCCGACCGCGGCGACTCGGAAACCTATCAACTCCCCCTCGCCATTGCTACCGGCAGCACTGCCGAAACCTTTCGCTCCGCATCTCCCAACGCCATCATCGCCACTCTCAACACCGCCGCAGGGCCCGCCCTTCTCCACGACGCCATCCTCAACGAAAACTTTCGCGAGCGCCTCCTCCGCCTGACCTCAAACGACCCCGAAGACATCGAAGTCTCCTCCCGCCTCGCCTCAGCCGAACAATCCAACACCAGCATCCTTTACGGTCAGCAGTACATCCTCAAGCTCTACCGCCGCCTTCAGCAAGGCGAAAATCCCGACGTGGAGGTTCCTCGCTTTCTAACCGAGGTCGCGCACTTCGACCACATCCCCGCCTATCTCGGCCACCTCCAAAACCGGCAAGGAATTACGCTCGCTTTCCTGCAAGCCTTCGCTCCCAATCAGGGCGATGGCTGGCAATGGATGCAGGCAGAACTCACCTGCTTTTACGAGTCCGTCGCGAGCTGCCCCGCCCCCACCCATCTCGGCGAGCCCGCCAACTTTCTCACCTCCCCTGCGTGCTCACCCGAAGTCCGCAAGCACGCAGCGACTTCCCTCGCCGCAGCCGCGCTCCTCGGTCGCCGCACTGCGGAACTCCATCTCGCGCTCGCGACGCCCACCGACGATCCCGCCTTCTCGGCCGAGGCCTTCACCCCCAACGATCTCGCCGCCGACTCCACCCGCATTCACGCACAAATCGTCGCCACGCTCGATGCGATGAAACAGAACATGCTGCATGTCCCCATCGACCTCTCGCCGGATACAGCAACGCGCGCTGCGTCGCTCCTCAGCCAGCGCAAGGAATTGCTCGACCGCGCCCACACTCTCGCCATCGCATCTCCCTACCGCTTCGGTCGCCGCATCCGCATTCACGGCGACTACCATCTCGGCCAGGTCTTGCGCACCGAATCAGACTTCCTCATCGTCGACTTTGAAGGCGAACCCGCACGCCCGCTTGCCGAACGCCGCCGCAAGCAATCGCCTCTCCGCGATGTTGCTGGAATGATGCGCAGCTTCAGCTACGCCGCCCACAGTGCGCTCGACTTGCACACACAACACCACCCGAAAGCCGCCTCTGCGCTAGGAGCCTGGGCCACGACGTGGGAGCGCGCTGTTTCCACCGCTTTCCTAAGCGCCTATCGCGAAGCCATCGCAGTAAATCCGGAACTAATCCCGCAGCCTGGGCAAGCGCAAGCGCTGCTGCTCGCCTTCCTGCTCGAAAAAGCGCTCTACGAATTGCTCTACGAACTCAACAACCGGCCCTCCTGGCTCGGCATCCCCCTGGGCGGCGTACTATCGCTGCTGCGTGAGGCCGCCTGATGGCCACCGCTCCCACTTTCGACCTCGTCGCAACACCCGTGCCGCTCCCCATGCAAACGTCGCAGCTGACGCTGGTCTGCCTGCCGTCGCTTGCCCCCGAAGCCCTTGACGCGACCTTCGCCAACCTCCAACTCGCGTTCCCGGATCAGCCTCTCCTGATTGCGACACCCGACGTCGCTCCCACATCGCCCCGCGCCAATGTCCACGTCGTTCCGATCACTCCGTCGGCCTCCTCGCTTGACGGCTGGGTGCCGACCGCGACCGACTATCTCAACGCATGGACGGTCGCGCGCGAGCACAAGCCCAGCGCGGTCCTGGTGCTCGGGCCGGAGACCGCTTCCGTCCAGCCTGAGACCCTGCGCCGCTTCGCCGCGGGCATCTCAAACCGCAACGACCTCATGCTGACGCGCTACCCCATCGGCCCGCACGACGCGTTGTTCAACTCCGCCATTCTGTACCCGCTTACGCGCGCGCTCTTCGCCCATCGCGTTCGCTATCCTCTCCCCATCGACGCCGCACTCTCTTCGCGTATGGCCGAGCGCCTCGCCGCCGCCGCGCAACGCCTCACCGCGGTAGGCCAGGGCGACGCGCTGATCTGGCCGGTAGCCGAAGCCTCAGTCGCCGGCTTTACTGTCCGGGATTTTGCGGGCGAGCCGCGCGTCCTTCCCCACCCTGCCGCCGAAGATCTCAACTCGCTGCTCACCAACGTCGCCGGCTCGCTGTTCGCCGACATAGAAGCCAAAGCCTCCTTCTGGCAGCGTGGCCGCCTCATCACAGCAACGCCGGTCGCCAATACACCGCCCCCGCGCCAGCCCTCCCCCGACCCCAACCCCATCGACCTCGCGCCGATGATCGAGTCCTTCCGCAACGCCTACACCAACCTGCGCGAACTCTGGTCGCTTGTGCTTCCGCCGAACTCGCTTCTCAGTCTCAAAAAACTGTCCGTCGAGCCTGCCGAAAGTTTCCGTATGCCCGACGCATTGTGGGCGCGCATCCTCTACGATTTCCTGCTCGCCTACCGCCTGCGCACCCTCAACCGCGGCCACTTGCTGGGCGCACTCACCCCGCTGTATCTTGCCTGGGTCGCATCGCACCTGCGCCTCATCGCCGCGGACACGGCCCTCGCCGACGAGCACATCGAGGCCGTCGCCGCCGCCTTTGAAAACGACAAACCCTACCTCGTGGCCCGCTGGCGCTGGCCCGACCGCTTCAACCCGTAGCTGTTGCTTTCTTTCTGTCATTCCCGAAGGGAATCTGCTTTTGCTCTTAAGGAGGACCCACATGGGTCACCAAATCCAACTTGCTCTCCGCCAATCGGCCCACCGTGTCGTGGCTCTGCTGGTCAGCTTTCTTCCCGCCCTGCTCGCGTTCCTGCTCGCGGTCATCGTCCTCGCGGTCATCGGCACGCTGCTCGCGTTCCTGCTGCGGAAGCTCCTCACTGCCGCCCGTTTCGACGAGCGCCTTGCCGCGCGCCAGGCCCCTGGAACCCTCCTCAACGTCTCCGAGTGGTCCCCGGCAAACTCTCCCACGCTGCTCATCGCGCGCGCCGCGTGGTGGTTCTGCCTCATCGCCGGAATCGGCATCGGTATTTCCGCGTTCAACGTCGTCTTCTCCGACACGGGCAACCTCTCGCTCTTCTTCCTGCCCTACCTCACCCACCTCGTGGGGGCCGTGCTGCTCATCATCGGCGGCACGCTGCTGGCGCGCTTCCTCGCCCGCTCGGTCCTCATCGGAGCGGTCAACGCCCAACTCCAATACGCGCGCTTTCTCTCGCTCGGCATCAAGTGGCTCGTCCTGGTCCTCACCGCGGCCATGGCCATCGAGCACCTCGGCATCGGCGGCGGCATCGTCGAGCTCGCCTTCGGAATCCTTTTCGGCGGCATCGTCCTCACGCTCGCGCTGGCCATCGGCCTCGGCTCTCGCGATCTGGTCAGCCGCTCCATCGAAAAGAGTATCGACAAGCCCAGCGTCTTCACCCCGGATATGTCCCATCCTCCGCACTCCGACACTCCGCCACCGCCACCCCTGCGGCACTTCTAAGCATGTGGCCGAATCTCTATACTCTTGCCAGAAACCCGATCGAGGGCGAATGCAGCAGCCAGAAATCTACGCCGAACTCACAACCATCTTCCACGACCTCTTCGACGACGACACCATCGTCCTGAATCCGGGCCTCACCGCCGCCGACGTCCCCGAGTGGGACTCCTTCAACCACATCAACCTCATCGTCGCGATCGAGGCCCGCTTCGGCGTGAAGTTCCAGACCGCCGAACTCGAGTCCATGCAGACCGTCGGCCACCTCGCCGACCTTGTCCAATCCAAACTCGCCGCACAGGGCCGCTGACTGACATCTGGCTCGCACCACCCGATGCACGGGCGGGCCGACACCGCTACGGGTCTCTCCACTTCGTCTTCGCAAAAGCGCGAAGACTTCGGTCGAGATGACAACGTTGTGGGCAAGTTGCTCTGGCCGGGAGGACGCCGCGCCCGGTTTCGTACTATCCTCATCGAATACCCACAAGGGCAGCGCAAAATGTCGGACCGCACACCCATTCTCGGAACCTCTCCCCTGCGCAAAGAGGGCCGCGCCAAAGTTCTCGGCGAAGCGCAATACATCGACGACCTCGCGCTCCCCGGAATGTGGTTCGGGGCCACAGTCCGTGCGTCCATCGCGCGCGGAACGATCCGCAGCATCAAGTTTGGCGACGAAGTCGATTGGCCGAAGTACACCGTCGTCACCGCCGCCGACATCCCCGGCGAGAACACTATCGTCCACCTCACCAAAGACCATCCCTGCCTCGTGCATCGGCGCGTCAATCATCCTGAAGAGCCGATCCTACTGATCGCGCACCCGGACAAAGCCGCGCTGCTCGCGGCCGTTCGCGCCGTCCGTATCGAGTACGACGAACTTCCCGGCATCTTCACCCTCGAAGACTCAGAAGCCGCCGTCGCGAACAACGACCCAACTCGCATCATCTGGGAAGGCAGCGACGCGGGTGGAACAGCCAACTGTTTCAAGCAATACACGATGTACACCGGCAAAGCCGGCGAGACCGAAGACGGCCTCGCCGAAGCGTTCGCCTCCGCAGCATTCATCGTGGAGGGCGAGTACCGCACCGGCGCGCAGGAGCAGCTCTATATCGAGAACAACGGCGTCATCGCTGAATGTTTCCGTGACCCCACAGGCGCAATCGAAAGCGTGTGCGTGCGCGGCTCCATGCAATGTCCGTACTACCTGGTCCACGCGCTCACGCTGGTCTTCAACCTGCCCGAAGACAAGTGCCGCGTCATCCAGACCGAAACCGGCGGCGCGTTCGGCGGCAAGGAAGACTTCCCGTCGGTCATCGGCTCGCACGCCGCGCTGCTGGCCATGAAGTGCGGTCACCCGGTGAAGATCACCTACGACCGGGCCGAAGACATGGCCGCCACCACCAAGCGGCATCCTTCGCGCACGCGCCACCGTACAGCGGTCGGCAAAGACGGCAAGCTGCTCGGCGGGACCATCGACTTCGCCATCGACGGTGGGGCCTACGCGACGCTATCGCCGGTCGTGCTCTCGCGGGGCACCATTCACGCGCCGGGGCCCTACAAGTGGCCGTGCCTGCGGGTGCGAGCGAAGGCGATGGCGACCAACCATCCGCCGCACGGCGCGTTTCGCGGCTTCGGCGCTCCGCAATCGATCTTCGCGCTGGAGCGCCACATGGACAAGATCGCTCGCGTCGTCGGCCTGACGCCGGAAGAGTTTCGCCGCCGCAACTTCCTCTCGACCGGCGACACTACCGCAACGGGCCAGTTGCTCACCGACCCCATCGACCTACAGCATCTGCTCACCCGCGCGCTCGACGAAGCCGGTTACTACGAAAAACTCGCGCGCTTCGCTGAAGAGAACAAGCGTTCCGCGATCAAGCGCGGCGTCGGCATCGCCGCCTTCATGCATGGCGCGGGGTTCACCGGCTCCGGCGAGCGGCGTCTGAACTCGCTGGTCCACGTCGATGTCCTGCCCGACGGTCGTCCACAAATCCTCGTCTCCTCCACCGAGTTCGGCCAGGGAACCAACACCATCCTCTGCCAGGTCGCCGCGCAAACGCTCGGCCTGCCTTACGAAGAAGTCCTCATCGCGCAACCCGACACCAGCATCGTGCCCAACTCCGGCCCCACCGTCGCGAGCCGCACGGCGATGATCGTCGGCAAACTCGTCGAGCGCGCCTGCGTGAAGCTACTGCAAACGCTGCGCGACCACGCGGAGCTGCCGGAGCATCACACGCCCGCGGACTTCAAAACGTGCGCGCAAACGTATCTTGCCCAGCACGGCACGCTGCGCAGTTCGGTCCGCTACGAGCCTGCAACAAAAATCCATTGGGACGACGATCTCTTCCGCGGCGATGCCTATCCCGGTTACGCGTGGGCAGTCTATGTCGCCGAAGTCGCCGTCGATCTCAACACCTACATGGCGACGGTCACGCGCTTCGACGCGCTCCAGGAAGTCGGCAAGGTGATGCATCCTGTCCTCGCGAAAGGCCAGATCGAAGGCGGCGTGGCACAGGCCATCGGCTACGCGCTCTACGAAAAATGCATGTGGAAAGACGGTCGCATGATGAACAACCAGATGACCAACTACATCATGCCGACCAGCGCCGACCTGCCGCCCATCCACGTGCATTTCGAGGAAACCCCCTGTATCCACGGCCCCTCGGGCGCGAAGGGCATCGGCGAGCTGCCCATGGATGGCCCCGCGCCCGCGATCCTCAACGCCATCGAAAACGCGACCGGAGTCTCCTTCAACACGATTCCGCTGTTGCCCGAAGACATCTTCGAGCGCCTCACCAACTTCACAACGCACGCGCACGGCGGCAGCGAGGATTTCGACGCGACCACCGATCGCGACACCCGCGTCGAAGCGTCCGAGGTCCTCGCATGAGCCAAATCACTTTCACCGTCAACGGTAGCAAGCAAAACCTGGAAGTGCCGCCGATGAAGCGTCTGCTCGACGTTCTCCGCGAAGATCTGCACCTCACCGGCACAAAGGAAGGCTGCGGTGAAGGCGAGTGCGGCGCGTGCGCCGTGCTGCTCGATGGCGAACTCGTGAACTCCTGCCTCGTGCCCGCGCTCCAGGCCGACGGTGCGCAACTCTGCACCATCGAAGGCGTTGCTATCGGACAACTCAAAGGCCGCTTGCACCCCATTCAGCAATGCTTCCTCGAACAGGGCGGAGCGCAGTGCGGCATCTGCACACCGGGCATGATTCTCGCCACGCATCACCTGCTCGACAAGCATCCCAACCCAACGCTCGAACAAATTCAGGAAGGGCTCGCCGGAAACCTCTGTCGCTGCACCGGCTACATGCGCATCTTCGCAGCCGTCCAGCAAGCCGCGACACAACAATCGTAGTTGTTGTTTTGCCGTTGTTTTTCTTTCTGTCATTCCCGCAGGGAACCTGCTTTTCGCTCGCAGCACAAGAGGCCAATCAGCAATCATGCGCTCCGACCCCGCCCAATTCGCACTCACCGCACCAGCAACACTCGCCGCAGCCCTCGCCCATCTCGCCGCTGAACCCGGCAAGCACACACCCCTCGCCGGCGGCACCGAACTCATGGTCGCGCTTAACACCGGCCGCCTTACGCAAAAATCTCTTTTCTCAATCCAGCATCTCGACGAACTGCGCTTCATCCGCGTCGAAGCAGACACCATCCACATCGGCGCGGGCACGACATTCACAGACATCCGTCGCAACGCAACGATCGCCGAAGACCTTCCGCTGCTCATTCAATCGGCATCGTGGACGGGCAGCGTCGCCAACCAGAATCGCGCCACGCTCGGCGGCAACATCTGCAACGCTTCGCCCGCAGCCGACACGCCGCCAGCCTTACTCGCCTATGGAGCGACGCTGACGCTCATCAGCGCAAGCGGCACTCGTACGCTGCCCTACGCCGACTTTCATCTTGGCTATAAACGGACCGCGCTACGCTCCGACGAACTGCTGCACACCATCACCGTGCCCCGCAATTTCAACGGCCATCGCCAATACATTCGCAAAGTAGGCACGCGCAACGCCCAGGCGATTTCCAAAGTGGCGCTCGCCGCCATTGCGCGCATGGAGGGCGATGTCATCGCCGACATTCGCCTCGGTGCCGCCTCACTCGCCGACCGCCCCTTGCGTTGTTCCACAGCGGAAGCCGCGCTGCTCGGTCAACGCATCGACGAAGCGACGATTCGCGCTGCCCGCGCCGCTCTCGCCAGCGAAGCCAAACCCATCGACGACATCCGCTCCACCGCGAAGTATCGCGCCGCCGTCGCCGCAAATCTGCTGGAAGAGTTTCTGCGTTCGCTGTAAGAACCTGTTCACGATCTCTCTTGTCTCTCCCCCCAAGCTGTCATCTCGACCGGAGGCGCGTTTTTTGCGCCGGAGTGGAGAGACCCGCAGCTTCTCTGCGCCGACGAATATCCTTGCCGCCACGAAAAATCTGCAGGTCTCTCCACTACGCCTTCGCAAAG
>JALYTE010000136.1 GCA_030854435.1 Acidobacteriota bacterium
GTCTGCAGGAGGTGCGTCTCGATCTGTGCGCCTGCCGACCACGCTGCCGCGCTCGCGGTCGGACGCGACCTTCGCCGAAGCGGCTTCCCGCCAACATATAGTTGCTGAAACGAAGAACAAAGCGGAGAATTCCCAATGAGTGCAGAGGCCTCTACGGTACCCCTCGGCCCCGAATTGGACAATGAGTGCATCAACACTCTGCGCTTCCTTTCCGTTGATGCGGTGCAGAAGGCTGAAAGCGGACACCCGGGAATGCCGATGGGCGCGGCGCCGATGGCGTACGTGCTGTGGACCCAGTTTCTCAAACACAATCCCACCAATCCCGGATGGTTCGACCGTGATCGTTTCGTGCTCTCTCCCGGGCACGGGTCGATGCTGCTGTACAGCCTGCTTCATCTCACCGGCTACGATCTTTCCCTCGAGCAAATCGAAAAGTTCCGTCAATGGGGTAGCATTACGCCGGGCCATCCCGAACGTGGCGTCACGCCAGGCGTGGAGACGACCACCGGGCCGCTTGGCCAGGGCTTCGGTAACGGAGTGGGATTGGCGATGGCCGAGGCGCACCTCGCGGCGTGTTACAACCGTTCCGACTTCGAGATCGTCGATCATTTCACGTACGGGGTCGTCAGCGACGGCGATCTGATGGAAGGTGTTTCCTCGGAGGCCGCATCGCTCGCCGGCCATTTGAAGCTTGGCAAGCTGATCTACCTATATGACGACAACTATGTGACGCTGTCGGCTGGAACCGATCTCACCTTCACCGAGGACCGTGCGCGCCGCTTCGCGTCTTATGGCTGGCACGTCAAGGCGGTGCCGGATGGCAACCACCTCGAGGCTATCGGCAGCGCGCTGCGCGAAGCTCGCGCCGAAACGGAGCGTCCGTCGCTCATTCTGGTGCGCACCCACATAGGCTACGGTTCGCCCCACAAACAGGACAGTTTTGAATCGCACGGCTCGCCGTTGGGCGCCGATGAAGTGCGACTGACAAAGCAAAACCTGGGCTGGCCGTTGGAACCACCATTTTGCATTCCCGAGCGAGCGCTCGAACATTTCCGCGAGGCGATCGAGCGTGGAAGGTCGACCGAGGCGGAATGGAGAGACAAACTTTCAGCCTACGGCCGCGCATTTCCAGATCTGGCCAAGGCCCTCGGGCAGATCATGCGGGACGAACTGCCCGATGAGTGGGATAGGGACATTCCTGTTTTTCCCGCGGATGAAACGGGCCTCGCGACACGCGTGGCTGCTGGGAAGGTGATGAACGCCGTCGCACCTCGATTGGCGGCATTGATCGGCGGCTCGGCGGACTTGAATCCATCGACCCATACCGCGCTTTCGGGGCTGGGAGATTTTGAGCCCATCGCAATGAGCGCGCTCGATAAGCAAGGCGCGGTCGAAGGGGTTTGGAGCTACGCCGGTCGCAACGTCTATTTTGGTGTGCGCGAGCACGGCATGGGAGCAATCTTGAACGGCTTGGCGGCGCACGGCGGCGTCTTGCCGTTCGGGGCGACCTTTCTGATTTTCTCCGACTATATGCGGCCACCGATCCGTCTCGCCGCGCTGATGGGGCTGCACGTCATCTACGTCTTCACCCACGACAGCATCGCCTTGGGGCAGGACGGACCCACCCATCAGCCGGTTGAGCAACTCGCCGGCTTGCGTGCGATTCCAGGTCTCACGGTCATCCGCCCCGGCGACGCCAACGAGGCGGCCGTCGCGTGGCGCGTCGCGCTGGAGGTGGGAGACCGTCCAGTTGCGCTGGTTCTGACGCGCCAGAATGTCCCCACGCTCGATCGCACCGAATTTGCCGCGGCCGCCGGTCTGCGACGCGGCGCCTACGTTCTGGCCGATGCCCCTGACGGCAAGCCGGATGTCATCCTGATGGCGAGCGGTTCGGAAGTCGGTTTGATAGTGGCCGCTCGACAAGCGCTGCAAGGTCAAAAGGTCTCGGCGCGCTTGGTCTCGATGCCGAGTTGGGAACTGTTCGATGCTCAGCCGCGGAGCTATCGCGACCAGGTGTTGGCGCCTTCAATCCGAGCCCGACTCGCGGTCGAGGCGGGCGTATCGCAGGGTTGGCATCGCTATGTCGGGGATCACGGTGACATTCTCAGCGTCGAGCGTTTCGGCGCGTCGGCTCCCGGCGACGTCGTCATGCGTGAATACGGCTTTACGGTTGAGAACGTATGTAAAAAGACCCTGGCGCTCTTGGCGTAGGGGGGGCATCCAGATTCCCAGTCATCAGCAACGAGACAACTTGTCGCGAAACGCCGCGTCAGCACCTGTTTCTCGACTTCGGCGTGAGTCCGGCCCGCGGAAACAAATCGGCGAGACGAAACCCATTGACCTGGGGAATGCGCTCATTCGGCCTTCCCGCGCTCTTTGGCGAGGAACCGCGTGAGCGGCGACTCCGAGGAGATGTCGTCTGTCACAGCGGTTCGGCCGGGAATATCGACCGCGCGGATGGTGGCGTTTCCGCGCGCCACCGAGGAAACTACGGGACTTCTCACGTTGCCTCGTGATCCTAACCGCCATCGAGCGGTAATTGTCATCCATGAATGGTGGGGCCTGAATAAATGGGTGAAGGAACAAGCTGTGAAGCTGGTTGCAAATGGATACGTCGCGCTCGCGGTGGATCTCTACGAGGGGAAAGTCACAGCCGACCCGTCTGAAGCTCGCAAGTT
>JALYTE010000153.1 GCA_030854435.1 Acidobacteriota bacterium
GCCCAGACCATCGTCAAACTCACGCTCCACGACACCGTGCAACCGGTCTCCGCCGCCTACCTGCAACGCGGCCTCACTGCCGCCGCCGCGCGGCACGCCGACGCCGTCCTGCTTTCGCTCGGTACCCCCGGCGGTCTGCTCGACTCCACCCGCGAGATGGTCTCCGCCATCGAGCGCTCCCCCGTTCCCGTCATCATTTTCGTCGAGCCCACGGGCAGCCGCGCCGCGTCCGCGGGCTTCTTCCTTCTCGAAGCCGCCGACCTCGCCGCCATGGCCCCCGGCACCAACACCGGCGCGGCCCATCCCATCATCGAGGGCCGCACGCTTGACCCAATTCTCAAAAAGAAAGTCGAAGAAGACGCGACCGCCTTCCTGCGCTCCATCACCATTCCGCGCCACCGCGACAGCGCCGCCGCAAGCGACGCCATCCTCAACGCCAAGTCCTACACCGCCGACGAAGCGCTCCATCTCCACCTCATCGACCTCATCGCCGCCGACGAGCCTGCGCTGCTCGCGCAACTTGACGGCCGCGTTATCACGCGCTTCGACGGCTCGACGGCCACGCTGCACCTGCGCAATGCGCGTATCGAAAACCTGCCGCCCTCCCTGCGCGAAAGCCTGCTGACCCGGCTCGCCAACCCCGACCTCGCGGTGCTGCTGCTCATCATGGGCGTGCTGCTCGTCTATCTCGAATTTCACGTTCCCGGCACGGTCGTTCCCGGCGCGCTCGGCGTGCTCTGCCTGCTGCTCGCGCTGTTCGCCTTCAACCTGTTGCCCATCCGCCACACTGCGGTCCTGCTGCTCATCGCCGCGCTCGCGCTCATCTTGCTCGAAGTCAAGTTTTCCAGCCACGGCCTGCTGGCCTTCGTCGGAACGCTTTCACTCATCTTCGGCCTTCTCACGCTGGTCGACGGCCCACCGGAACTCCGCGTCCACACCGCGACGGCCCTTGCCGCAGGCCTCACGTTTGGCGCGATCACCTTTGTCCTCGCCTGGCTTGGCCTCAAGGCCCGCCGCAACAAATCGCTCACCGGAATAAACGCCATGCTGGGTCTTACCGCGATGGTCAAGTCCCCTCTAAACGCCGTCGGACAAGCCGGACAGGTGGAAGTTCGCGGCGAACTCTGGCAAGCCGCGCTTGCTCCCGGCTCCGCCCCCGTTCTTGTCGGCGACCGCGCCGTTGTCGCCGCGGTGAACGGCCTCACACTCACCGTCCGCGCGCTGGTGCCAAAGGTTTAGACTCAGAGTCAATACACAATGCGCAATGCGCGATTGCGGCCTCACAATCCACGCGCCCGGAGCCTTCACGTTTTGATTCGCAAAGTCCTTCCTCTCGCCGCCGTTCTCGTCTTCCTCGTCTCCGCCGCCCATGCTCAGGACGATACTGTCACGCCGCTCGGCAAACAGCTTTCGCGCATCGACTTCGGCATCAGCGGCGCGGGCGAGTTCAACAAATCAGTCTCCGGAACGGTCGTCGCTCCGGGCGCCGTGAACACCGGCCAGACCCTGGGCCAGACCCCCTCCAACACCTTCGGCGCGCTCGTCACCCTGCGCTATATCGCCAGGCCTTTCGTCGGCTTCGAGGGCAACTACGGTTACGCCCGCTACACCCAGAACTACTCCAACGTCCCCGGCATCGCGCCCAACCTCGGCGTGCAGGCCCAGACCAATGAGTACACCCTCGGTTACGTCGTCACGCCGGTCCCCACGCTGTTCGGCTTTCAACCCTTCGCGTCGGTCGGGGCGGGCGTGATGGCGTTCAAACCCACGCCGTTCGGCGGCATCAGCCTCAACACCCAGGCGCGCGCCACCTACTACTACTCCGTCGGCTTGCAGGAGGAACTTTTCTCCAGCCACTTCGGTATCCGCGCTTCCTTCCGGCAGAACTTCTTCCTCGCACCCGACTTCGGCCAGAACTACCTCACCATCAAACAACGCACCATTACCACTGAACCCACGCTCGGCTTCTACTTCAAGTTCTAACCCAACCGCACCGCCAGTTAGCGAGTCGTTATGCCACCGTCTTATCTTCCCGTCCTCATCGTCGTTGCCATCGTCCTGCTGTACGCCTTCAGCTGCATCAAGATTCTGAAGGAATATGAGCGCGCCGTCGTCTTTTCTCTGGGCCGCATCAGCGCCACGCCCAAAGGCCCAGGACTGATCTTGATCTTCGGCCCCGTGCAGAAGATCGTGCGCGTCTCCCTGCGCCAGGACGTGATGGAAGTCCCCGCCCAGGACATCATCACCCGCGACAACGTCACGCTCAAGGTCAACGCCGTCATCACGCTGCGCGTCATCGACCCCAACAAGGCGGTCATCGAAGTCACCAACTACATCTACCAGACCTCGCAGTTCGCTCAAACCACGCTGCGTTCGGTGTTGGGCGAAGTCGAGCTCGACCAGCTCCTCGCCCACCGCGACGCGCTCAACGCCCGCATCCAGACCATCATCGACTCGCACACCGCGCCCTTCGGCGTGAAGGTCATCGCGGTAGAAGTCAAGCAGGTCGACCTGCCCGAGTCCATGCTGCGCGCCATGGCCAAACAGGCCGAAGCCGAACGCGAGCGCCGCGCCAAGGTCATCCACGCCGAGGGCGAATTCAACGCCGCCGGCAAGCTCGTCGAAGCCGCCGCCCTGCTCGCGACCCAACCCATGACGCTGCAACTGCGCTACCTGCAAACACTCACCGAAATCGGCGTCGAGAAAAATACCACCATCGTCTTTCCGCTCCCGATGGAACTGATGAACCTGCTCAACCGTACCCTCATACCAGCCAGCGCGCCAGGCCCGGCGCACACCGGCGACAAAGGAACGCAGGCCGCATGAGCTATCTGCACGACGAAATCGACGACGGTCCGGCAGGCCGAGCGGCCCACCATGCGCAAGCCCGCGAGTTGACGTTGAGTACGGGCATGGTTCTTGGCATCTTCTTCGGCCTCGCTCTGCTGTGCGCGCTCTTTTTCGGCTTCGGCTACAACATGGGCAGCAGGTCCCACAAAGCCCCCATCATTGCGGACACCGCCCCGCCTTCCGCCCCCACCGACTTCAACCGCTTCAAGCCTTCGCCCGGCACGCCCGCCTCCCAAACGGCATCCACCTATTCCTCGTCGAAGTCGGCCGAAGTCTCGGCACCGCCAGCCACTGCGACAACACCCGCGCAACCGGCGCCAATCATCCGCACCGCCGCAAGTACGCCCGTCGCGTCTGCAAAACCCGCGGAAGCTCCTCGTCCCACACCCGCAAACGAAACTGGACTCACCTTCACCGTCCAGGTGGCCGCTGTCTCGCACCAGGAAGACGCCGATTCTCTCATCGCCGCGCTCAAACGTAAAAATTATTCCGTCAACGCTCGCACGGAAACCCAGGACCATCTCATCCACATCCAGATCGGACCATTCGCTAGCAAGAAAGACGCCGACGCCATGCGCCTGCGCCTGCTTGCCGACGGCTACATCGCCATCGTCAAGTAGCTCGTGCGTTTTTCTTTCTGGCCGTAGGAAACCTGCTTTTGCTTTTGCTTTTGCTTTTGCACTTGCTTTTGCTTTTGCACTTGCTTTTGTTTTTGCACTTGCTTTTCTTTCTGTCATTCCCGCAGGGAACCTGCTTCTCGCATTCCACTAAACTTCTCGATGATGCAAGAAACCACTCCACCTCCTCCTTCCAAAATGCAGGCCGCCGTCTACCGCGCGCCCGACGACGTCCGCACCGAAATCGTCAATGTCCCTGTGATTGGCGCGGGCGAAGTGCTGGTGCGCATCGACACCTGCGGCATCTGCGGCACCGACCTCAAAAAAATCCATACGGGATCGCACGCCGCGCCACGGGTGTTTGGGCATGAGATGGCGGGAACGATTGCGGCGACTGGCGAAGGCGTGCGCGGGTTCGCGGTGGGCGACCGCGTGATGGCGTTCCACCATATTCCATGCGGCAAATGCTTCTACTGCCGAAAGAAAACGTTCGCGCAATGCGAGACGTACAAGGAGGTCGGCACCACGGCCGGCGTGGGTGAAGCGGCGGGAGGCGGCTTCGCGGAATACATCCGCGTGATGGACTGGATCGTCGGAGATGGTGCGACACCTGCCGGACTCATCAAAATCCCCGACGACATTCCGTTCGAGCAAGCCGCGTTTATCGAGCCGGCCAATACATGCTTCAAGGCGATCAAGCTGCTCGCGCTCGAACCCGACGACACCGTGCTGGTGATCGGACAAGGAAGCATAGGCATCCTCCTGGCCGCGCTGGCACAACAAACGGGTGCGACAGTCCTGACTTCGGACTTGTATCTCGAACGTCACGCCATTGCGGCGAAGTTTGGTTTGAAGCATCCGATAGACGCACGCGGCGATGTTGTGGCTGCGGCGAAGGCGGCAACCGACGGTCGCGGCGCGGATGTTGCTGTGCTCGCGGTTGGCGCCGACGCGCTGATTGCGACGGCGATGCAGGCGATCCGCCCCGGCGGGCGCGTCATGTTGTTTGCCAGCACGCAGCATGGGACTGCGCCGTTCGATCCCGCCGCAGTGTGCATGGACGAGAAGACGCTGATGGGATCGTACTCGGCTTCAGTCGCGATTCAGCAGGAGGGCATCGACCTGGTATTCGAGGGCCATCGTTCCGGAAAGTTGGATTTGACCCAGTTGATCTCGCACCGGTTTCCGTTGGAGCGGGCGGCGGAAGCGGTACACCTGGCTTCGAATCCGCAGGCAGACTCGATGAAGATTGTGCTCAAGCCGAAATGCAGAGCGCACAGTGAAGAGTGAAAGTTTTGCTTTGAGGAAGCGCAAACTCGACGATCAACGATAGCGCCGGATGATAAACACGCCGCCTGCGAACACGGCAATTCCAGAAATCGCCAGAAGCTCAATCGCATGACGGTAAGCGAGTTGGACCGCCGGCGGGGTGGACTGCATGTTGTCGAGGCATTGGGCGCACCCCTGAGCGTGGAGGGCCACCCCGGGGACGCCCAGTGCGATCAGCAGAAACAGCCATGTCTTCATTGAAAAAACTCCAGCAGCACGAAGAGAAATATCCACAGCGCGCCCATCGCGTGCCAGTACCAGACTGTCGTGTCGACAAAAATCTGGCGGGTGGCGAACTGCCGCGAGGCGCGCAAGACGGCCAGCGCGGCGACCAGCGCGGCGAGTCCGAGGAACAAGTGCAGCGCGTGCGTGACCGTAATGAGGTAAAAGAAATGGCTGCTGGGATTGGAGCGGAAGAAGACGTGCTGCGCGGCCAGTTGCTGCCAGGCGTTCCACTGGCCGGCCAGGAACGACATGCCCAGCAACAGCGTTGCGGCGAGCCAGATCGAAGCCCGGCGAGAGGTGGGCCGGCCCAGGCCGAACCACTCATCCATCACGTCGTCCTCGCGAAACATGCTGCGCCGCGCCATCTCCGCCGTGGCCGAGCTGAGCAGGAGGACCACCGTATTGGTCCATAGAATTTTCGGAATCGTCGTCGGCAGCCATGCGTAAATGTATTCGCCGTAGGGATTGAAATGGCCGTTCGATTTGGTGACAAAGAATGCGCTGATCAAGGCGATAAAAAACATCAAGTCGCCCGCGAGCGCGGAGCCGAGGCCGATGCGAGTTTGCGTGAGGCGCTCGCGCGGGCCACGAGAGCCGACCGGGCGGTCGTTCCAGTTGTCGCCCTCGCCGTTGCCGCCGGTGCGCTTGTCCGGAGGTGGTTGCCGCCCTGCGCCATGGTCGCCTTCGCCCGGGTTGTGGCTGGGATCTTTGTGGTGAGGCCCGATTCTCGGCGGCGTAAAGATCGCTGGCATGGCGTTGGCCTCTTCCTCTTTCGAGCTTACTCCGGTCGTTCGGGTTGTGTGAACGGCTGCCATTGGGGATGAAAATTCGCGCCGTCGAGCGAATACTCGCACGGGGCGACGTGCGTTTGCAGTTCATCGCGCTCGGACGGGTCGAACGCCTCGGGGGCCCACTCCATCGTGGTCGCGTCCCACGGGTTCTGACGGCAGCGCGTGCGCGAGCGGAGCGTCGTCCAGAGGTTTGCGAAGAAGGGAACCTGCGCGACGGCCAGAAAAATTGCGGCATACGTGATGAAGCGCTGCAACGGCATGGTTCGGGCGAGGAGCGCTCCCGCCGGGCCTGCCAGGCCCGTCAACTGCGCGTATTGGCGCGGCTCTCCGGCCAGCCCGGTGAGGTGCATGGGAAGGAAAGTTGCGTAAGCGCCGACGATCGTCCCGGCGAAATGCAAGCGGCCAAGGCGCTCGTTGAGCGTGCGTCCGGTGAGTAGCGGGAACCAGTAATAGGTCGCAAGGAACAGGCCAAAGATCCCGGCCATCGCCATGATGAGATGAAAGTGCGCGACGACGAAGAACGTGTTGTGCAGGTATTGGTCGAGGATTGGTTGCGCCAGAATCGGCCCCGTCAATCCTCCGGCGATGAACAGCGAAACGAAACCAAGCGCGAACAGCATCGCTGTCGTGAGACGCGGGCGCGAGCCCCAGACCGTGGCGATCCAACTGAGCACTTCCGCGGACGCGGGCAGCGCAATGGCCATAGTGGAAATAGCGAAGGCCGAACCGGCGAAGGGGCTGAGGCCGGCGACGAACATGTGGTGCCCCCAGACCAGGATTCCGAGGACGCCAATCAGCAGCATCACGGCGATCATGAGGCGGTAGGCGAAGACCCTGCGCCGCGCGAAATTCGCCAGCACCATCGACGCAAGACCCATGCCGGGGAGGATGGCGATATAGACCTCAGGATGCCCGAAAAACCAGAACAAA
>JALYTE010000155.1 GCA_030854435.1 Acidobacteriota bacterium
ATATTGAGCCGCTGACGATGGATTATCTGGAGGAAATTCTGCGGGTTGAGGCGGAGATGTTGGGTTGCGGCGACGAGAAGCAGATTCCCTACGGGAATGACAGAAAGAAAAGCAACGACAGAAAGAAAAGCAACGACAGAAAGAAAAGCAATGGCAAAAAGGTGTTTGCGGTGCTGCCGACGGTGGGTGGTCAGACGGCGTTGAATCTTGCGGTTGAACTTGCGGATGCGGGTGTGTTGGATCGGTTTGGGATCGAGTTGATTGGTGCCAAGTTGGAGGCGATCAAGAAGGCCGAGGACCGGTTGCTGTTCAAGGATGCGATGAGCCGCATCGGGCTGGATATGCCGAAGTCGACGTTGGCGACGAACATTCGCGACGGCATGGAGTATGCGGCCAAGCTGGGTTTTCCGGTGGTGATTCGACCGTCGTTTACGCTGGGCGGATCGGGTGGCGGCATTGCGTACAACCGCGAAGAGTTGATGGAGATTCTCTCGCGCGGCCTCGACCTTTCGCCGGTGCATGAGTGTTTGCTCGAAGAGTCTGTGCTGGGTTGGAAGGAGTATGAGCTTGAAGTCGTTCGCGACCTCAAGGACAACGTCGTCATCATTTGTTCGATCGAGAACTTCGATCCGATGGGCGTGCATACCGGCGACTCGATCACCGTCGCACCCGCGCAAACGCTGACCGACCGCGAGTACCAGGCCATGCGGGATGCGGCGATTGCGGTGATTCGCGAGATTGGCGTTGAGACCGGCGGAAGCAATGTCCAGTTCGCGGTGAACCCGCAGAACGGGCGCATGACCGTGATCGAGATGAACCCGCGCGTGTCGCGGAGTTCGGCGCTGGCGTCAAAGGCGACGGGATTTCCGATTGCGAAGATTGCGGCGCGGCTTGCGGTTGGGTACACGCTCGACGAGTTGCAGAACGACATTACGAAGGCAACGCCAGCGTGTTTCGAGCCGACCATCGACTACGTCGTGGTGAAGATTCCGAAGTGGCAGTTTGAAAAGTTTCCGGGATCGAACGAGACGCTGGGGCCGCAGATGAAGTCGGTCGGCGAAGTGATGGCGATTGGGCGCACCTTCAAGGAAGCGCTGATGAAGGCCGTTCGCTCGCTCGAAACGGGCAAGAAGGGTACGAACGACAACATCGACCCGCGACGCCTGACACAGCGATTGGTGACGCCGCATCCGGACCGGCTGGCGTATCTGCGCTATGCGTTCGACATCGGCAAGACGGTGCGCGAAGTGGCCCAGCTTACGGGCATGGACCCGTGGTTTCTGCACCAGATGAAGCAGATTTCCGATGAGTTGAAATCGCTCGGCAACTCGACGCTGGAGGCGATGGACGCAGACACGCTGCAACATGCGAAGCGCATGGGGATTTCCGATGAGCGGCTCGCAACGGCGTGGAAGCTCGAAGGCAAAGACGCTACGGCCCGCGTGCGAGCGCTGCGAAAGAAGCTGGGCGTGCAGCCTGTTTTCAAGCTCGTCGATACGTGCGCGGCGGAGTTTGAGAGCTTTACGCCCTACCTTTATTCCTGCTACGACGAAGAGGACGAGGCCGTGCCGACGGCAAACAAGAAGGTCATCATTCTCGGTTCGGGGCCGAATCGTATTGGGCAAGGGATCGAGTTCGACTACTGCTGTTGCCACGCGGCGTTTGCGCTGCGCGAGGACGGCTTCGAGACCATCATGGTGAACTGCAATCCGGAGACGGTCTCGACCGATTACGACACCAGCGACCGGCTGTACTTCGAGCCGTTGACGCTCGAAGATGTGTTGGCTGTCTATGAACATGAGTCGTCCGGCGGTGCGGAGATTGGGATGATCGTGCAGTTCGGCGGACAGACTCCGCTAAATCTTTCACTGCCGTTGAAGGCCGCGGGCGTGCCGATTATTGGCACGTCGCCGGAATCGATCGATCTCGCTGAAGATCGCAAACGTTTCGGCAAGCTGATTACCGAGCTTGAAATTCCGCAGCCTCCGGGAGCGATGGCGACGAATGTTGAAGAAGCCCTCGCGGGCGCGCGACGCGTGCAATATCCGGTGTTGGTGCGGCCGTCGTATGTGTTGGGCGGGCGAGCGATGGTGATTGCGTATGATGACGCCGAAGTCGTGCGTTATATGAGCACGGCCATCGAATATTCGCAAGAGCGGCCAGTGCTGATCGACCATTTTCTGGAGGACGCGCAGGAAGTCGATGTGGATGCGTTGTGCGACGGAAAGGACGTCATCATCGCGGGCATCATGCAGCATATTGAAGAGGCGGGCGTGCATTCGGGCGACTCGTCATGCGTGCTGCCCGCAGTCGATCTTGCGCCCGAGGTGCTGGACACGATTCGCGTCTACACGCGCAAGCTGGCGCTAGCCTTGAATGTGATTGGGCTGTGCAATCTACAGTTCGCGATCCAGCGCGGCAAGGTGTTTGTGATCGAAGTGAATCCGCGCGCGTCGCGCACCGTGCCGTACGTTTCAAAGGCAACAGGCGTGCAGTTGGCGAAGGTCGCCGCGCGCTTGATGACCGGGCGCACACTGAAAGAATTGCTGCCGATAGAGCTTGCGAGCGGCAAGGATTTGGGGACGGGCGATCATTTCTTTGTGAAGTCGCCGGTGTTTCCGTGGGGAAAGTTTCAGGGCGTCGACCCGGTGCTGGGGCCGGAGATGAAATCGACCGGCGAAGTGATGGGCGTGGCCGACAACTTTGGAGAAGCGTTTGCGAAGGCGCAAACGGCAGCGGGGCTGCACCTTCCGCTCGAAGGCACAGTGTTCCTGAGCGTGAACGACCGCGATAAGGAGATGCTTGTGTCGCTGGCGCGCAGGTTCGTCGATCTCGGTTTTAGGTTGGTCGCAACGCATGGGTCGGCTGCGGTGATGGAGAAAGCGGGCTTGCAGGTGGAGCGGGTTTACAAGGTGAATGAAGGCCGTCCGAATGTCGTGGACCTGATCAAGGGCGACCGCATTCAATTGATCGTAAATACGCCGCAGGGCAAGGAGCGGGTGTTCGACGACCAGGCGATTCGCGGCGCGGCCGTATTGGCGCGTGTGCCCACAATCACCACGATGGCCGCGGCACGCGCGGCAGTCGAAGGTATTGAGTCGTTACAGAACGGGACGCGTCGCGTGGAAGCACTACAGACTTTGCACGCCCGGAGAGTCGCGTCGGTTTAGTGGAAGAAATACAGGAATACCTATGTTGCTTGATGGAATTTTTGTGCCTCTGACAACGCCTTTCTACCGCGATGGGCGGCTCTATGTTCGGAAGGTCGAACATAACGTAGATCGTTTTTCGAAGACTCCGGCGGCGGGGATGATCGCGCTCGGCGGCAACGG
>JALYTE010000186.1 GCA_030854435.1 Acidobacteriota bacterium
AATCGCTACGGCCGGAAGGACGGCGGTCATAGACCGCCGCTACATCCTCCAGAAGAAAAAACGAGAGCGCCCGTGGTTGGCGAGCGCTCTCCCAATTTTGACGCCTCCGCGGGATTTCCACTGTTGCGTCACGCAGTGATGAAACAGGAACAACGGCCACTCGGGCCTTTGCACCTTCGGGGCTCCGCGGATTGCCCGATGCAGTAAGTAACAAGAACCGATCTCCAAATAAGCTGCTCGCGTGCCAAAAAAGCGCGCGCGCGACTTGTCTCCCATTTAGCGCGCCGCCGCGAGGTGAGGGATCGTCATCCAGCGCATTGGAGCCGGTACGCCCTCGTCCCGCGTGTGAACAGCGCGTTGGAGAACGGCGCGAAGGCGCGCCGGCTCCAGCACGCCCGTTGCTCCTGCGCGCGGGTGGCAGCGCCCGGCACCATCTTCGGCAGCCTCAAGGCGGTCGGTAGCAACAACATCATCTACGAAGTGGAATGGGCGCTCGACCCGATGGCTGGGCCGTGGACGGCAGGCGAGCCCTTCACCGATACGCGCCGGCTCATCCTCAGCGGATTGCCGCGCGGCAAGGACATCTTCGTGCGAGTGCGCGCGCGCAACACCAACGGCCCCGGCCCCTGGAGCGACGTCGCCACCATCATGGTGACTTGAGCGCGGCCTGCGGCGTGCGCCGGGAGTTGCTCGGCGCGCGCGCGCGCGGTGGTGGGGTGGTTATGTTAGGCGAAATTTGGTTCGCCTTTGAATGCGAAGCTTCGGATGATTCTCGTTAAGCCATGCGTAGCCTCGTTATCTTTGGACTGCTTGCATTGGCGGCAGTCACGTCGGGCGACGAGCCAGGTTTTCGTTATTCCGCAATTAGTGGGGCTGATCGAACGCAGTTCGCGTCTAGGGTCACAGATGAAGCACTGGCGAAAGCGCCGGTGTGGTCACCGGACGCGGGCGCACCGCCGCTCACGCCACGAGGGGCGCAGCAAATCGCCTTCAGGCAGCTCTCGCAGTCGGTCAAAGATCCGAAGCAATGGGATCTCCAGGAGATCGGTCTTGTGGATACTGGAGATCATCTTCACTGGATTTACGTTGTTCATTACATGCGTCACTATCCTGATGACATGGCAGTCTTTGGCGCAGACTTATTCAATATCGTCGTTTTGATGGACGGCACGTCTATCAAGCCTGAAGTGCTGCACGTCGAGAGTGAGGCGAAATGATAGGTTTAACCAATCGATGAGGCCAACGGCCCCATTGTGAGACGAGTTCAGGGTGTTTGCCACGACCCCTGCCGTGGCTTCTCTCTGTCTCGTGAGGACTCCTGAGCCTCTCGTTGTTTGCCAACCTCCGCCGTTCCTGCCACACTGGTATCATGAGCAATAAGGAGCTTGTCATGGGCCTGCTTTCCCGCCTGCCCGAGGACACGTCGCTAGGAGAGATCGCTCGTGAGATTGAGTTGCTCGCCGGGATTAAAGTCGCCCGGGAGCAGGCGAGTCGCAGAGAGGGCATCGCCGCTGAGGACGCGCGCAAGCTCGTGGAGACATGGGCTGGCCAGTAATCCTGACGCCGCAATCCCAAGATGATCTGCGCGAGATCGTCTCTTTTATCGCACGCGATAGTCCGCAGCGGGCTCTCGCCTTCGGCAACCTTCTCGTGGATACGGCGCTTTCTTTGGCGACGCAGCCGGAGCGAGGCAGAGTGGTCCCGGAGCAGGACGATCCCGCCGTGCGGGAGATCATCCGCGGAGCTTACCGAATCATCTACGAGGTCGTTCGCGAGCCGAGCGCTGTGTTCGTGTTACGCTTTTGGCACGGCGCTCGTGGCGAACCCGAGATAGCCAATGTCTAAGCTAGCGATTGGAGCGGCGGCTGGCATTCACCATTCGATAACCGTGCTGGCCCACGTCAATCCGCCGCCGAAGACGACCATCAATACGTAGTCGCCGCGCTTGATGCGGCCGGTGCGGTTGGCTTCGTCGAGTGCGATGGCGACGGCGGCGGCACTGGTGTTGCCATATTTGTCGAGGTTCACGAACATCTTTTCGCGCGCGATGCCGAGGCGTTCGCTGATGGCGTCGATGATGCGCAGGTTGGCCTGGTGCGGGATGACGCAGGCGATGTCGTCGATGGTGAGCCCGGCGTCAGCCAGCGCGATCTTGGCGGCGTTGAACATGGCGGTGACGGCCTGCTTGTAAACGTCGCGGCCGCGCATGTGGATGGTGTTGAGTTTTTGGCCGGCGTTCTCCGGCGTGATCGGCGTCTTCGAGCCGCCGCCCGGCATGTAGAGAATGTCGGCAAAGGAGCCGTCGCTGCCCATGTAGGTGGAAATGATGCCGTGCGTGCTGCCGCGATGCGCGAGCACGGCCGCGCCGGCGCCGTCACCGAAGAGGACGCAGCTATTGCGGTCGGTCCAATTCGTGATCGAGGTCAACTTGTCCGCGCCGATGACGAGGATGGTCTCGTAGGTGTGCGAGGTGATGAATTGCTGCGCGATTTCGATCGCGTAAAGAAATCCGGAGCAGGCGGCGCAGACGTCGAGGCAGGCGGCGTTTTTCGCGCCGATTTTCTGCTGCACGAAACAGGCGGTCGCGGGAAACGGCATGTCGGGCGTGGCGGTGGCGACGAGCAACAGGTCGATCTGCTCGGGCGAAACCTTTGCCTGATCGAGTGCGCGGAGCGCGGCCTTGGTGGCCATGTCGCTGGTTGTTTCGTCAGCCGACGCGATCCGCCGTTCTTTGATGCCGGTGCGCGAGGTGATCCACTCGTCGCTGGTGTCGACCATCTTCGACAGGTCCTCGT
>JALYTE010000208.1 GCA_030854435.1 Acidobacteriota bacterium
GGGATGGAACAATTTCGCGCTCGGACAGAAGCTGCGCCGCGAGCTCAAGCGTCCGGTGCGGGTCGCCAATGCTGCCGATGTCCAGGGCCTCGGCAGCATCTCCGGTCGCGGTGTCGAACTGGCCATCACCCTCGGCACTGGCGTGGGCCCTGTGATTTCGTCAATGGCAATCGCATCCATCTGGGGCTCGGACATCATCCGTTCCGCAAGGGCAAGACCTACGAGAACCAGCTGGGCCATCGGATGCCGCTCGAGAACGGTAAGAGGTGGTGAAATAAGCGGCTACGCGAGGCGATCGAGGACCTCAAGATCGCGTTCAACCACGACCGGCTCTTCCTTTGCGGCGGCGATGCCAAGTTCATCCGTTTTGAACTGCCCAAGAACGTGAAGATCGTCGTCAACGCTGAGGGGTTGCTCGGCGGAATCAAGCTGCGGTAGATGTGCACGAGAAACCGGTTCCGGGAGCGGCGTGACAAAGCCGCGCCGCGTCAACGCCGCGGACAGATATCAATTGAAGGAGAAGAACAGTGAAGTATGGCGGATGGCTGGCGCGAGAACCAGCAGGCAGGGCACTCCAAGTCGCGTGTCTAGCAGCGGACTATGCGCCTGACGCAGACAATCTTGCCACCAGTGCTGAATGGTTACGCGCGGTCAACGGCACCGGTCATTACTTCTCCACGGTCGCGTCGTGGCAGGTGCATGGAAGTGACGTGACCGGCGAGATGCAGGGCTGCGTCCGCTGTGGCCTTGTCCTGATCAATGACCGCCGCGGCGTACTGCTGATCGCACCCGGCGGCTTCAATCGCATGCACAAGCGCATCTTCCCTTGCCAGGCTCCGCCTTTGTGCCAAGGACCGCCTTTTGGTCAGGAACTACTGCTGGAGAGCAACGATCCACTCATTGAACTGCGCCGCCGGCTGATTGAAAAACACGATCCGCGCTTTAGAGTCTTCGGAGATGCGCGCTTGGCGGTCACGTGAACTCGACCGCATCCTGACTCCACGAAGAACCATCTCTGATTAGGTGCCACAACATGAACTACCAGGTCACCCGCGAGATCCTGTGGAACGTACCAATGGCGTTCATCGTCGTGATGTACGCCCTGATGTTTGTGCTCTTGGGCGCGTTTGTCTGGCGAGGGATTTATTGGTGGCGGCGAGTGGCATTGGGAACTGCGGAGGAAAGCCGTGTAGATCAGCTTTGGCGGCGTTGGTGGATCTCTCTGCGCGATGGCGTCGGGCAAGGCACCGTCGTAAAGGAGACCTGGGGCTGGATGCACTACGCGTTCTACGTCGGCTTTGTGGGGCTGTTCATTGGGACCACCGTCATTTTCATCAACGGTGACCTCCGCTATCTGGCGGCTCTGTTCGGATTCAACCTCTACTTCTTCTTCGGCGACTTCTATCTTTTCTTCAAGGCGGCGATGGATACGTTTTTCCTGCTGCTGATAGTCGGCGTTATCGCCGTCTCGATTCGGCGCTTGATCCTGGTTTCACCCGCAGCAAAACGCGCGAGTTGGATCCGGTATGGCCGGCCTTCGCTGCTCGCCTCTCCTTCGCGTGAAAAACTCCTAGATAATCTCGAGAATTTTCTCGGCTACTGGTATCCGCTCCTGATGCTGATGCTGGCGGCGGTCACCGGACTGATGCTGGAAGGCGCGCGCATCAACGCGACCCATCCGGACTTCACAGAATGGGCCTACCTTGGCCGTCCGCTCGGCAGGCTCGAAGGAGCTCTCGGCGCCGGGATCACATTCCACCGATGGCTCTGGCTGACGCATATGCTGATTGTGTACCTGCTGCTGTTTGCGTTTCCGTTTTCAAAGCTGCGGCACCTTTTGTTCGCACCAGTCAACTTATTTTTTCGCTACCGCGGGCCGGGTGGCCGGCTGAAGCCGATTCTCAATTTTGAAACGGCTGAAACCTTCGGGGTTTCCAAGATTGAGGATTTCACGTGGAAGCAACTGCTTGACATGGCTTCGTGCCTCGAATGCGGACGATGCACGATCAACTGCCCAACTGCGACTACGGGCAAGGCGCTCAATCCGAAGTTCCTCGTGATCGAGCAGCGCGAGCATCTGCTCGCTAAGGCGCCCTTCTTGCTGCAGACGAGAACTGCCGCGCAAGGCGGCGGCGACGCACCTGCATGGAACGGTCTTGACATGATCAAGGATGTCGCCACCGAGCAGGCGATTTGGGATTGCACGAATTGCGGATGGTGCGAAGAAGGATGTCCGGTCGGGATCGCACACATTCAGCGCATCGACGACATGCGCAGGCATCTGGTCCTGATGGAGAGTCGATTTCCGCAGGAGGCAGTGGCGGCGTTCAAGGGAATCGAGAACCAGGGAAATCCCTGGGGACTGGCGGCCGAAAAACGCGCAGATTGGGCCGAGGGTCTCGGCATTCCGGAAATGTCTACGCTGGCTGACCCGTCGCAGATCGACGTGTTGTATTGGGTTGGGTGCGCCGGTTCGTACGACGACCGCAATCAAAAGGTTTCCCGCGCGCTCACTGGCCTTATGAAACAGGCGGGAGTCAAGTTTGCAATTCTGGGGCGCGAGGAGAGATGCAACGGCGACCCCGCGCGAAGACTTGGTAACGAGTACCTCTACGCCGGCGTCGCGGCACGAAACATCGAAACGCTCAATCGTTACAAGCCAAAGCGGATCGTAACGCAATGTCCGCATTGCTATCACAATTTGAAAAAGGAATACCGCGACTTCGGCGGCTCCTATGATGTGGTTCATGAGGGTGAGTTTCTGGCCGAACTGATCCGCGCCGGCAGACTTCGACCCGACACTCGCGTCGATCAGCGCATCACCTACCACGACCCCTGTTTTATGGCGCGTCACGACCGCAAGTGGAGCGACGCGCGTGAAGCCCTACACGCGATCCCCGGGGCGCAAGTGACCGACGTCGAGCAGTCCAAGAATCGGACCTACTGTTGTGGTGCGGGCGGCGGATGCTTCTGGAAGGAAGAAGTCGGCGGCACGCGCATCAATGAGAAACGGCTTTCACAGCTGGAGGCGGCGCAGCCCGAAACCATCGTAGTTTCGTGCCCATTCTGCATGACTATGATCGGAGACGCAGTCAAAGCGCAGGCTCAGGAGGACTCGACGGTTACCTTGGACCTCGCCGAGGTCATCGCAAAATCGGTAGGTATCCGATAGTTCGGCGTTGCGCGGTAGTCAGTCTAAACGGAGGCGAGTACGATGCCCAAAACGTTCAAGCGCGGCGATCACGTTGAATGGAACTCGGAAGCCGGCAGAGTTCGGGGTATCATCGTCAAGAAAGTTGTCTCCGAGGTGCGCTTCAAAGGCTACACTCATCATGCGTCGAAAGATGAACCTCAATACATCATCCAGAGCGATACGACCGACCACGTCGCAATCCACAAAGGTTCAGCACTGAAACATCTAGCCACCAAGGCCGGCAGCCGCGCACGGAAACCAAAGGCAAGCATCAACACGAAGTCGAAGCGGAGTTCGCCGAGCTGAGTACGACAAAGCCATTGAAGTGATGACGTTCTGGCGAACAACCGTCGGCAAGAAGATCGTCATGGCGGTGACGGGCGTCGTGATGATCCTCTTCCTGGTAGGCCACCTGGCCGGAAACCTGCTGGTCTTTCGCGGCCCCGTTCAGCTCGATCAATATTCGGCCGTTTTGCACGTTGAGCCTGCCGCGCTATGGGCGGTACGAATTATCCTGCTCGCGGCGGTCGTCCTTCACATCATCGCTACCTACCAGCTTGCACGGATTGATCGCGCTGCGCGGCGCAAGCCCTATGCTCGTCTCGAGCCGCAAACGGCAACATTCGCGTCGCGGACGATGCGTGTCGGTGGCATCATCATCGCCGCATTCATTATCTTCCACCTGCTCCATCTCACCACCGGAACCATTCAACCAGCGCCCTTCGACGCGGCGCTCGTTTACGCGAACGTGGTTGGCGGATTCCAAATCTGGTGGGTTTCGGCCATCTACCTGGTCGGGCTGGCGGCGATTGGCCTTCACCTCTATCACGGCGCCTGGAGCTGGGCGCGCACTCTGGGCTTGTCGCGGCCTTCGGCCGATCCGCTCCACCGGCCGGTCGCCATCGTGATTGCGGTGCTCATCTGGGCCGGATTCACCGCAATTCCGCTGACCATCTTCTTCGGGCTCGTGAGGTAGTCATGCAGCTCAACGCGCGCGTCCCAGCCGGTCTACTTGCGATGAAGTGGGACCAGCGCCGTTTCGAGGTGAGGCTCGTGAGCCCGGCGAACCGCCGCAAGCACCGCGTGTTGGTGATCGGTTCGGGCCTGGCGGGCGCCTCAGCTGCGGCGACCCTTGGCGAGCTCGGCTACGTCATCGACTGCTTCTGCTTCCAGGATTCGCCGCGCCGCGCCCATAGCATCGCCGCGCAAGGCGGCATCAACGCGGCGAAGGACTACTCCAACGACGGCGACAGCGTGCGCCGCCTTTTTTACGACACGATGAAAGGAGGAGACTTTCGCTCCCGGGAGGCGAACGTCTACCGGCTGGCTCAGGTCAGTGCCGCCATCATCGACCAGTGCGTAGCCCAGGGCGTTGCGTTCGCTCGCGAGTATGGAGGCCTGCTCGTAAAGCGCTCGTTCGGCGGCGCGCAAGTCTCGAGGACGTTCTACGCGCGCGGTCAGACCGGTCAACAGTTGCTGTTGGGCGCATACCAGGCGCTCGAACGGCAGGTCAGCTTCGGGCACGTGACGACGCACCCTCGGACCGAGATGCTCGACCTCGTGGTGGTGGAGGGCCACGCGCGAGGGATCGTCACGCGCGATCTGGTCACAGG
>JALYTE010000223.1 GCA_030854435.1 Acidobacteriota bacterium
GTCTGATGCGACCGGGATCGCATAGGGGACGGCGCTTTGTTGCGGAGTGGATGGCTCGACAAGCCCGGATGCAGGAATGTATGAGGCGACCTGGTTAGACGAGGCGGCGTAGGGCGAAAGTGCCGAGGCGGAGGGTGCCGCGAGCGTCGGCGAAGCGGTGGCGGCCAACAGATTTGACGCCAGCCCGAAGGCGTCGCGAGTGCTGCGTGTCGCAAAGTACACCAGCCACCAAACGCCGACGCCAGCGATCGCCAGCCAGAAGAGTGCGCCGATCAGCATGATGGCATGAACGTGGGTAAAGTCTACTCCCGGTGGTAAGGCCGCCGGTTTCGCAATGAATCCAACCGCCAACATACCGAGCGTGCCTAAAAGCCCAACCAAGGCAAGCCCCCCACCGATGATCATGATGGAGTAGCGCGCCCATGATCTCATCCGCGCGAGGCCGACCAGTGTGATGATGGCCCAAACCGCAAGCGCGGTATAGAAAAGTCCACTGACGATCATCGTGACATGCATGATGCTGGACATCATTGCAGGATCGGGCGCGGGCTGGCCGGGTTGGATCGGCATCGCGATGTGGCCGATCAGTGCGAGCCCGACAAGTGAGCCTGCCGCCGAAAACAGCAGCATGAGTGCGGCGAAGCCCAGCACGATGCAAGACAGAATGACGCCTACGGGTCTGCGCATGATGGTGCAAGTGTACAGGTCATACTTTGGCCGTTGCTCGTTTCTCGCCGCCATCCCAACCCTGAATGCATTGAAAGGTACGGTCAGTCGCTCCATCTGTCGTCTACGTCCCTCTTGACACGTCCCTTATAATTGAAGCAGACGAAACAACGCCCGGCCACTTGAGCCGGGCATTGTGGTTTGCGGACAACTTCTTTATTTTGAGGATTTTGCGCGGAAAGTTAAATTGATCGTTTGTTTTCAATACTTTACAATTGAATATGTTTGTATGTACAACCGTAACCCCTTTCCTCTCAGGACTTTGCGAGAGTTAAGGGGGAGGGGGAGTAGCCCGCTTACTGAGGTAAGAGCGGGTTTCTTGCGGGATTGACAGAAAGAAAAGCAAGGGCCAAACAACAGCAACAGACCCCTGCGAAAAAAGCTGCGGATTTATGCGTCAATCCGGCTCGGGCGTACTATCCTGTAAATCACCCTTACTGGGAATGTTTGGAGGTGTATCAATCTTGGCAGAGGTTCGAGTACAAGAAGGCGAACCCCTTGAAAATGCTCTGCGCCGCTTTAAACGCAAGGTGCAGACCGAAGACATTATCAAGGAGGTCAAGCGGCACTCCTTTTATCTGAAACCGGGCGAGAAAAAACGCGTGAAAGAAGCGCTGGCACGCAAACGCAATCGCAAGAAGATCCGGAAAGAACAGGACTAGCTTCACAGTTCGCGAACTGTAGCAACGCTTTAAATGGAGGGAGAGGGCCACGGCCCTTTCCTTCCAGCAGCACATGAGAGCAACCCTGAACGCAGGGTGTTCACTTTGTAAATGGGCCATGAACAATTTTTCTGCACAGGTTTGAAGGTGTGCGCGGAAGTCGATTTTTCGATACGGCGGCACGAACTTCATCCTTATCCCACGTTCGATGGGAGAGGCTCCGATGGACTTCACCGACAAGCTCCTGAAATGCGCGGACTGCGGCACCGAATTCGTCTTCACCGCAGGCGAGCAACTGTTTTTCCACGACAAGCAGTTCAAAAACGACCCCAAACGCTGCAAGCTGTGCAAAGCCAAACGCGCAGCAATGGGGAAGCCAACCGGGCCAGCCGCAGGCGCGATTCCGCTTTCGCGCACCGAAACGCGAACTGAGTGCTCGGCGTGCGGCATTGAGACCACAGTGCCGTTCAAGCCCACGCAAGGACGGCCAGTTTTGTGCCGTCAATGTTTCCAACTCAAGCGCGTTCCGGCGGGGATCGCGGCGGCGGCTACGATGGATTTGCCGGCGGCGAAAATTGCCGCGGCGGCTCGAGCGCTGGCGGCGGCGAACTTCGGCGAAGTGCTGCCCATGGCGGGCGATGCGGCGGCGTCCACTTCGGCGGCGACAGTGGAGATGATTGCGCAAGGAGCCGTGGAATCGCGCGGAGAAGCTGTAGCATCGTCCTCGGTCGAGGCGGTCGTCGCGACCGTCGCCGAAGCGTAGGCTGCACGAACCATGCATCCTTCCGCGACTTCTCAAGACGACAGTCTGGTGCGCGACCGGCGCGCGTTGGGCGACTTCGAGCTGACGTTCTGTTCAGACGGCACGTACCTGCTCGACGGCGGGGCGATGTTCGGTGTTGTCCCCAAGCCGTTGTGGGCCAAACGCGCGACCGCCGATGCGGAGAACCGCATTCTGCTGGGGCTGAATACGACAGTGGTGCGGACAGGCCAGCACGTCGTGCTGATCGAAACCGGCATTGGCAACAAACAGTCGCCGAAGATGCGCGAGATTCACGACAACCGCGAGTTATTGCCGGCGTCGCTCAAGGCGGCGGGCGTGAGCGTCGAGGAAGTGACGCATGTGGTCAACACGCATTTGCACTTCGACCACTGCGGGTGGAACACGACGCTGCGTGAGGATGGTTCAGTGGTGCCGACGTTTCCGAACGCGCGGTATTTCGCGGCGGCGGGCGAGTTGGCGCACGGGCGGCTGCAACTGGAGCGCGACCGCGTCAGTTATCTCTCGCCGAACTACGATCCGTTGATTGCGAGCGGGCAGTTGACGCTGCTCGACCCGCATGGAACGGGCGGATTTTCGGCGGAAGACGCAAGGCTCGGGACGCCCGAGGGCTGCGTCCCGGCGGCGGTGCAAACGGCGGTGGAGATTGTGCCGGGGATTACGGTCGAGCGCTTTCCGGGCCACACCCAAAACATGCTGGGAGTCCATATCGAATCGGGCGGCGAACATGCGTGCTACGTCAGCGACTTGATTCCGACGCACCATCATCTCGACCCCACATGGGTGATGGGCTACGATCTCGATCCGCTGACCTGCATCGCGGAGCGCAAGCGGTTTTATGCGCGCGCGATTCCGGAGCGGTGGCTGGTGCTGTTTACGCACGACCATCAGGTGCCGGCCGCGTATGTGGAGTTGAATGAGAAGGGGAAGCCGGTGGTCCGCAGTTGACTGTTTGCAGGGACCCAGGGAGCAGGGACTGGACGCCCCCGCTCCCTCTCGCCAGGCGCTCAACAGGAGTCGAAACATCTCAGCGGACTCCAAAAAGCTGGATGGGCAGACACAAGGTTGGCACGCGGCAGGGAAGTGAGTCTATCCCCCAAGCGGCTGGTCGGCGCGCCCGGAAGTGGGAGGGCGGCTGCAACCTTTATGGGATGCGGGCCGGAACGTCGCGTAAAATCTTTGCTATGCCGATCGATTTGAACGCTCCACTGTCCGTCGCCGACCCTGAAATTGCCGCGCAAATTGAGAACGAGGTGGTGCGTCAGCACGACGGCCTCGAAATGATTGCGTCCGAGAACTTCGTTTCGCGCGCGGTGCTCGAGGCCGCGGGCACGGTGTTCACCAACAAGTACGCCGAGGGCTATCCCGGCAAGCGTTACTACGGTGGTTGCGAATACGCGGACGTGGTCGAAAACTTGGCGCGCGACCGCGTGAAGCGGCTGTTCGGTGCCGAGCACGCCAACGTGCAACCGCACTCCGGCTCGCAGGCCAATGCGTCCGCTTACATGACGCTGATCCAACCGGGGGACACGATCCTGGGGCTCGACCTAGCTAACGGCGGCCATTTGACGCATGGGCACAAGCTGAATTTTTCCGGCAAGCTGTACAAGGTCGCGAGCTATAAAGTGCGCCCGGACACCGAGACCATCGACTACGACCAGCTTGAGGAGCAGGCCGTCGCCGAGCAGCCGAAGATGATTATCGGCGGCGGCTCGGCGTATCCGCGCACGTTCGACTTTGCGCGGATGCGGCAAATTG
>JALYTE010000246.1 GCA_030854435.1 Acidobacteriota bacterium
ACCAGCGGCTCCGAGCGGGCGGCCGCCGCAGTTGCAGCCGCGCGACGAGTTGGCGCCGGTTGAAGGCCAGACCAGCTCCATCACCGTGTACACCAATGAAGTCGATTTGATCTTTACGGTCGCAAGCAAGAACGGGCATTTCGTGACGGGGTTGCAGCAGCAGGCGTTTGGGCTGCTCGACGATGGCCGTCCGCCGCTCAAGGTGCGCCGCTTCACGCAACAGACGAACCTTCCGCTGCGGGTGGGCATCCTGCTCGATACCAGCAACTCGATCCGGCAGCGCTTTCAGTTCGAGCAGCAGGCGGCGACCGACTTTCTGCTGCAAGTGCTGCATCCGGCGGACCGCGCGTTTGTCGAAGGTTTCGACGTGCAGACCGACGTCGCGCAGGACTTTACCAACCGCATCGACCTGCTGGATACGGGCATTCGCAAGCTGCGGCCGGGCGGCGGAACGGCGCTGTTCGACGCGCTGTACAAGACCTGCCGCGACCAGATGCTGACGCTCAAGGAACCGACCGCGACGCGCAAGGCGCTGGTGCTGGTTTCGGACGGCGACGACGACTACAGCCGCGCGCTGGAGTCCGACGCGATCAAGATGTGCCAGCGCTCGGAGACGATCGTGTACACCATCAGCACCAACGTTGGGCCGAGCCAGGACAAGGGCGACGACATCCTTCGCCAGATCGCCGACGCGACCGGCGGGCAGGCGTTCTTCCCCAAACGCATCGACGATGTCGCGATCGGCTTCCAGAACATCGAGGAAGAGCTGCGCAGCCAATATTTGCTGGTGTATGAACCGGCCGACTTTAAACAGGATGGTGCGTTTCGGACGATCTATTTGCACGCTCTCGATCCGCGCTATTCGGTGCGGGCAAAGAAGGGGTACTTCGCGCCGAGAGCGGCGAGGTAGGGGTTAGGGATTAGGGATTAGGGATTAGGGATTAGAAAAACTGCTGCGGGCGGATAACTTTCGAGCGCGGGCCGTGTCTCTTATGGGTAGAGGTTCCGCGATGAGGTTGCGTCTAGATGTGTGTGTTTTGAGTTTGGGTTTGGTTGCTGGGGGCGTGTCCGCGCAACAGCCTCGTGGGGCGCAGGAAGCGCTCGGCAATATGGCCTCGCAGCCCGCGACGCATACCGCGTTCACGTTCGACAAGGACATGCTACAGATGGTGGGTGGCGACGGGCCGTATCAGCGGGCCGTGGCCGCGCTCAACAGCATTACGTTTGAGGCCTACAAGTTTCATGAGCCGGCGTTCTACATTCCCGAAACGATGGCGTCGCTGGTGGCCGCGTATGACCGCGCTGGGTGGAAGCATTTGGTAAATCAGAACGCCACTTCGCCACGCGACGCGACGATGCCGCGCAAGGCGATGACCGATCTCTGGCTGCACTTCCGTGGCGCGGAGATCGACGACGTGACGGTGCTGGTGCGAGGGCCGAAGCAGATGGACCTGATCGAGGTTTCGGGGTTGTTGCGACCGCTGGATCTGGTGCATCTCAGCGGGCACTTCGGGATTCCGAAGGTGGATCCCGATGCGGTCATGGTGCCTGCTCCTCCGGGACGGTAGCTCTTGGCGGGTACAATTTCCGCATGATCAGCATTTCCAATCTCCAAACTGCCGAAGAAGTGAATCAGGCTGTGCAGGAGGCCTGGAGCCACTTGGATCGCTCTGCTTTTATCGTCAGGGAGCAATGTAGCGAGGCTGAAGCGGCGGAGTACGTGAAGAAGATCGGCGATGTCTTGTACCTGATCGTCTTCAAGATTCAGGAGCCGCTCTACCGACAACATCCGAGCCTTCAGCCTGCGGATTGGTCAGACGAATGGGACGACAAACCCTTGCTCGATCCCGATTGATATCAGATGGGAAAGCGCCAGCAGATTCCCTGCGGGAATGACAGAAAGAAAAGCAAAAGCAACGGCGATTGCAAGAACAACGGAGCGAGCGAAGACTACCAGCCGTAGCTTTCGACTTCGGCGAGCAACGCGAGCTTGCGCATCGGCGGAAGGAAGCTGGCTTCGATGGAGTTGGTGGCGAGTTCGCGCATCTGGTCGAGAGTGAACTCGAACTCACGGTGGACGAGCAGATATTCGTCGAGCAGGGTGGCCCCGAAGAAGGGAGGGTCGTCGGAGTTGAGCGTGATCATCAGACCTTGCTCGAAGTAGCTGCGTGTGGGGTGCTCGAAGAGCGACGGGCAGCAAGCGGTGCGGAGGTTCGAGGTGATGCTGAGTTCGAGTGGGACCTGTTTTTCGGCGAGCACGGCGATGAGTTCGGGGTCCTGCGCGGCTGTCAACGCGTGGCCAATGCGCTCGGCGCCGATGTTGAGCGCGGCCCAGACGCTCTGCGGGCCGCAGGACTCGCCCGCGTGCGCGGTGAGGTGGAGACCGGCGGCGCTGGCTTCGGCATAGATGTCGCGAAAGTCGTGGGCGGGGCCGCGGGCTTCGTCGCCCCCGATGCCGATGCCGACGACGCTGGGGTAAGTATGGCGCAGCGCGGCGGCTTTGGAGAAGACGCGCGCGCACTCGTCGACGCCGAAGTGGCGCACGGCGTCGACGATCCAGAGCAGCGAGATGCCGAAGTCCTTCTCGGCGCGCTGGCGGCCGCGTTCGGCAGAGGCCATGACTTCGTCGGCGTCGAGGCGATTTTGGAAGTAAATGATGCCGATGGAGATGTAGGCCTCGGCGTGGCGAACGCCCTGCGCAGCGAGGTCGCGCAGCATGTTGTAGGTAATGGTCTCGTAGTCGCGGGGGGTGTGCAGGCGCTCGGTGACGGCCCGGAAGCTCATCAGGAAGCTGGGAAAATCGGTGTAGCTGTAGGTCTGTTTTGCGGCGTCGAGAGTGAGGGGACGGGCGTCGTTGGCGCGCGAAAGTT
>JALYTE010000254.1 GCA_030854435.1 Acidobacteriota bacterium
AACCCCACGGCGGAGTACGGTCGCAACTCCGGCGCGCAGGTCCTGCTGGTCACACGGTCCGGCACCAACCAGTTCCACGGCAATCTGTTCGAGTTCTACCAATCGCCCTTCCTGCGCGCGAACAGCCCGGCCGCCAAGGCCGCCGGCCTGCCGCGTACCCAGTTCGTTCAGAACATACCAGGCGGTTCGCTCGGCGGCCCCATCTGGAAAGACAAGGCCTTTTTCTTCGTCAACGTCGAGCTGCTGCACGCTCTTACGGGCACGATCGTTTCGCGCACCGTCTACACCGCCGCCGCGCGCGCAGGAAACTTCCGCTACTCTACCGTCGGGAGAAACGGCAACTTTGGGTCTTCTTCGCCTTCAGTCGACGCCACCGGCAATCCCATCGTTCCATTCAGCACCTATAACATCGCCGCCAACGATCCTTTCCACGTCGGCCTAGATCCTTCGGTGCAGTCGTTCCTCGCCCTCACCCCGTTGCCGAACACCTTTGTCGTAGGCGACGGCCTCAACACCGCTGGGTATAACTTCTCCGCGCCCGCGACCGACTCCCAGGTCGATGAAACCGTCAAGATCGACTATGTTTTCAACCAGAAGAATGCGCTGTTTGGCCGCATCTCCACCGGCCACCAGAACACGTTTGCTGATGTCGTCAATGGCGGGTTGCAGCCTTTTCCCGGCCTTCCAGGTACGGTCAACACGTTGCGTCTGCCGCGCAATCTGGCGGTCAACTATCGCTTTAGCCCAACCCAGAAGCTTACCAACGAATTGGTGGTCGGGTTCAACCGCTTCAGCTTTTCCTTCATCAATCCGTCATTCGCGGCAGCAGTCGCCCAGCCCTTCACGCTCAACAACGGAATCACCGTTCCGTTGCAGAGTGCGCTCGGCAACAACCGTTTCCTCACGACGATTCAGTACGTCGACAACGTGACTTATGTGCGGGGCGCGCATGTCATCAAGGGCGGCTTCAATCTGCGCAACGGCCGCGAAATTGATCATCGCGGCTCGATTGGCAATCTCAACGCCATCCCGCAGGTGAACTTCTCCACCCTCAGCAACCCGCTCAATACCACGCAGTACAACACGCCGACGCCCGGCGCGAATGGGATCAATTCGACCGACCAAGCCACTTTATTCGCCGCCACCAACGACCTACTGGGCCGCGTCGGCTCGGTCACGGAAGGGTATGTGTCGCTGGCCGACCTGTCCGCCTTCCAGCCCGCAGGCACGACCAACATGCTGGATGCTCGCTGGGACGAGTATGATTTTTACCTCCAGGACACCTGGCATGCGCTGTCGAATCTTGTCATCGACTACGGTCTTCGCGACGACATGCGCCTGGCGCCGAAGTTGCAGGGCTTTCCGTCGCTCGTCCCGAATCAGGATGTGCGCTACGGCATGCCGCTTACCTCGACGCTGCAGTTCGTGCCGGGCAAGTTCATGGACGATCGCTTGAACAACTTCGGCCCGTCGATCGGCGTTGCATGGGACCCGTTCAAGAACGGCAAGACTTCCGTGAGGGGGAATTTCCGGATCGCCTACGACCGCATCAACTCTTTCTCTTTCTCGTCGTCGGTCTTCCAGGGGTTGCCCGGGCGGACTTTCCAAGTCACGAATGGGACCTCTGGGCAGGATACTTTCTGCGCGCCGGGTGCCGTGAACTGTAGCAACGTGCAGGGTGTTCGCGCGAGCCATTTTGCGGTGCCTGGGCCAACGGCCAGTCCGCAGGCGCTCACGACGCCGCCCGCGTACAGCGCCAACTCTCTGACCGTCTCCGACCCGCGCCTACAGACGCCAACGGTGCAGGAGTGGGGCTTCAGCATCCAGCAGGAGTTGATGAAGAACACGGTGATTTCGATCAGCTACATCGGCAACCACGGCACGCATCTGTATGGAGGCTACGACTCGAACCAGAGCGAGATCCGGTCGAACGGCTTTCTGGCGGCTTTTCAGACGGCGCAGGCCGGCGTCGATAGCCCGCTGTTGACGCAGATCATCTCTACTGACACGCGCCGCACCCCGGGCCAGACCGGCACCCAATTCCTACAGAAGAACTATGCCAACAACCTTTCGCACAATGATGTCGGCGGTGTCGCAAACTCTCTGGCGCAGCGGCTGCAGAATGCGACCGCTGCCAACCCCAACGGCGTTCCGTTGGTAGTGAGTTCTGGCCTCGCGGCCAGTTTTTTCAAACCCTACTCACAGTATCTCGGCGGCCTGTTCGTTTTGCAGACGCGAGACTACTCCAACTACAACGGGCTACAGGTGCAGTTTGAGCGACGCTTGACCAACGGCTTCCTCATCACGGCCAACTACACTTTCTCTCGCACCATGGACGTGCGCTCCTACGATCCGACGTTTACCGTCGTGGCGACGGGTTCATCGCAGTCGGCCGCTGGGACGCCCTTCGACTACCACACACCGAGGCTCAACTACGCGCCGTCCGACCTTGACAACGCGAATGTCGTCAACGGCTACTTCGTCTATAGACTGCCGTTCGGACATGGCCACGCGTTTGGCTCGCACTGGAACGGCGTCGTCGATACGTTTGTCGGCGGATGGGAACTGGCGGGCGACGGCTACTGGCAATCGGGCCGTCCCATCACCTTCTTTTCGGGGTTCAACACCTTCAACGGCACGGTGCAGACGCCCGCCTCGTGCGCGGGGAACTGCAACTCGCACATGGGCGCCATCCATGTCGAATCGAGCCCTAACGCGGCCAATCAGACCTTCTACTTCACGGCCGCGCAGCGCGCGCAATTGTTCGTTCCCGCCGCCGGCTCATTTTCCAACATCGGTCGCAACTTCTTCCGCCAGGATTCCGTATGGCAGGCCGATGCCACGCTCTCAAAGGCTTTCCACGTTTACAAGGAGCAGAACCTCCAACTCCGCATAGAGGCGCAGAACCTTTTCAACGTCATCACCTACGACACCTTCGGTTCGCAGAACATACAGTCGTCCAGTTTCACGCGACTCAACCCCGCTACCGACGGCGTCCTTAACAATTCTCCCCGGCGCATGCAGCTTTCCGCGAAGTATGTGTTCTGACAGCGTCCGTTGGAAGCGCGGCTTGAAAATATTGGAGCACCGAATGGGATTTGAACCCATGAATACCGGTTTTGCAGACCGGCGCGTTAGCCGCTTCGCCATCGGTGCCTGTGGTGCGTCTGCCGTGCTCTTCTCCTGATAAAAGCGGCAGAACGCACGAATTCTATCGGGGTTGCGCCGTCGTCCGCAGGTAAGGCTTCACCGTCTTGAACCCCGGGAAAGTCTTCTCCGCTTCTTCGTTCGATACCGCGCCGGTGATGATGACATCGTCGCCCTGCTTCCAGTTCGCCGGCGTGGCGACCTTGTGCTTGGTGGTGAGTTGGATCGAATCCAGCACGCGGAGGATCTCGTCGAAGTTGCGGCCCGTCGTCATCGGATAGGCGAGGTGCAGCTTGATCCGTTTGTCCGGACCGATGACGAACACCGTGCGGACGGGCGCATTGAGCGCCGGCGTGCGCCCCTCGGAGGTGTCGCCCGAGTCGGCGGCGAGCATGTCGTACAGCTTTGCGACTTTCAGCTCCGGATCGCCGATCATCGGATAGTTCACTTTGTGTCCGCTCACCTCTTCGATGTCCACGGCCCACTTGGCGTGGTTCTCAACCGGGTCGACGCTCAGACCGACGATCTTGGCCCCGCGCTTGGCAAACTCGCCTTCGAGTCCGGCCATCGCGCCCAACTCGGTCGTGCAGACGGGCGTGAAATCTTTGGGGTGCGAAAACAGCACAGCCCAGTTGTCGCCAATCCACTCATGAAAATGGATCGTACCTTGCGTGGTCTCTGCTGTGAAATCTGGCGCTACGTCATTGATGCGGAGTGACATTTCTTTTCCTCGTATTGAATTTTGGTCTGGCGTTCACTGGTCCCGGTTGCGATTCCACTCGCGCCGATATTGCTAGTTTGAAAGCAGAAGACCCACCCGGCGGCATCGCTTGGGTGGGTCCTGACTTGGAGTTCCGCGACGCCTACCGTCCAGACTCTCTCATCGGCTCACCCGTACCGCCACAACAACAGCGGCAGATGATAGTCGAGATGGAGTCGGTGTTTGTCATCGCTTAAAAACTTTATGACCGCCGCTAGCGCCTGCGCTAGCATGGAAGGCAGGTTTGCCCCGCTTGCGGTGATTTCAAAATTACGCCCGCCGCACCGCCGTGTCAAACCTCATCGCCTTCGGAGCCTGACTATGCCGCAACGCACACTGCCGTACTCCATCGTCGACGTCTTTGCCGAGCGCGCTCTTGAAGGCAATCCCTTGGCTGTCTTTCACGATGCGCGTTCGCTTTCAAGCGGCGAGATGCAGGCCCTCGCACGCGAAACCAACCTTGCCGAAACCACGTTTGTCGTGCCCGCGGAAGATGAGTCGAAAGGTGTTCGCGTGCGCATCTTTACGACCCAGGAAGAACTGCGTTTCGCTGGCCACCCGACTCTCGGCACGGCAAGTTGGCTGTATTGGAACCACCCTGCGTTGCGTGACGCGGACGCGATCACACTGGCGCTCGATGTCGGTCCCATCACGGTGCGCTTTGAACGCGCAGCAACAGGCGAACTTGGCGCGCGCGGCACCATGTGGCAGAACGATCCCATCTTCGGCGCGACGCATGATCGCAGCGCGATCGCCGCCGCCATCGGCGTCAGCGTCGACGATCTCGATCCACAACACGCGCCGCAAACCGTTTCGACCGGTATGCCATTCTGCATCGTTCCGCTGCGTTCGATCGAGGTCACGCGGCGGCTGCAAATGACGCAACGTGAGGCCCAACGCTACCTCGACAACAGCGACGCAAAGTTCTTCTACTGCATTGCCCCGGCCGAAAAGCGTGACAGCGCAACTGGCCCGCACTGGCATGCGCGCATGCAGTTCTATGGCGGAGAAGACCCCGCCACGGGCTCCGCATCGGGCTGCTGCATTGCATGGCTGGTGCGTCACGGCCTCGCGCCATCGCAGACGCCGACGGTGATCGAGCAGGGCATCGAAATCCGGCGGCCGAGCCTGATCATGACTCAAGCGAAGAAAGACGGCGAACAAGTTTCCCAAGTGCTGGTCGGAGGTCGCACCATTCAAGTTGCAACGGGATCGTTTTTCCTGCCGTGAAGGCCACGATTCCCACAGGCGTAGTGGCGCAATCGTCAATGTTAACGCCACGTTAACATCGAGCGGTGGAAGCGCTAGTCCAATCTTGCGGCAGTTTCGCTGCATATTCGCTGTTGCCACGGACGGTACGCGCGCCTATGCTCGGCAAATCGTCAGCAAAGGAATTACCCCGAGCGACGCAATACTTTCGCCAGCTTTACTCACAATTTGAACTGAGAACGGCAACGTCTTCCGCCACCCTTCCGCTGCGCCGCACCTTCCGTTTAGCGCAACCGGTTTGACCCGGACGATAGTGTTTTTCTCAAAACCCGCGGCCCAGTTGCGCATCTTTTCTCGCACAGGACTTCAGGGGCACCGCTCCCCAATGGCGCGGACAGGAGAGCTTCGCTTTCCGTTCCCACGCCTGCTTCCACGGAGCGACGTAGGCCACGCACCGGCGCGTTCGCGCCAGGACTGGCTACGACCCCGCCTGTGCCAAAAGCGCAGCCGTACCGCGGTCGCACCCAAAGCTCTTGCCGAGCTTCGAGTTTCTAACGTGCCTCAATGGCGCGCAGACTCTTGCTCGGCCTGAAATCCACACCCGCATTCGGCACGGCTTCAAGTTATCCACAACTTTTTGCACGGCCCGTAAAAAATAGCCGCACACCGGCACGGAGACCCATCAGCTATGCGCCCACGTAAAACCATTCTCTGCGTCGATGACAACGAACAGGTCCTCTCCATTCGCAAGTTCATGCTCGAAACTCGCGGCTACCGCGTGCTCTCCGCAAGCTGCGCAGCGGACGCACTGGAGACGCTCCAGGCCGCTCTGCCCGGCTCCATCGACCTTCTGCTTTCCGACCTCATCCTGCCCCAGATGGACGGCAATGAGTTGGTACGCCGCGCCAAAGCGCTTCACCCTTGCCTGCCCTCGCTGATTATTTCCGGCACGGTGACCAACTTCGACCGCGCAGCGTCCGCCGACGCGTTTCTTCCCAAAGGCGCATGCACGCCAGTCGAAATGCTGGACCGCATCCGCATCCTCGTGGCCCGCAAGCGCGGCCCGAAGAAGCAACCGGTGTCCGTCGCCGCTCCGCCCGTCGCTCTACAGGCCGCGAGCTAGGACCGCGAAGATCGCCTACACACGGTCGTTGTCGGCCCGCCAACTGATGATGCTCTGCTTGATCTGTTTCTCAGTCAACTTTTCGCGGACCGCGCGACGCGCCAGTTCGGGCAACTCGGAGTTCGACGCAAACCTCAGCCCCACATACTGCCGCAAGGTCAGCGACTCCAGTTCGACCAGCTCGGAAGCCGTGACCAGCGCGGCCAGACGCATCCGCTCTTCGACCCGGATCACGCGATCCTGCGCCTTGAGTGGAAACGAGCGTGCCTTCGCGGCCAGCAGAAAGAGCGCGATCGACACCAGCACCAGCCACAGACCGATGCGAGTGTGTTGGGCGTGATGCCGGTAGTACCACCAGAGGGTGGCGACCACGTTGAGCAGCAGGACGGGGGCGCAGAAGAAGTGATAGACCGGGTCCCAGCGCACATGGTTCTTGTAATTTTGCGGAGCAGGCATTGAGTGACACGCTTTCTAGAACTATTTTTCGGGGCCCGGAGTTGACCGAATCATACACGCGAGCCGCGCCACATCGCGAAGGGATTAGGCTGAAACGATGGCCTCCGCGAAAAAACGCATCGGCGCGCATGTCAGCACCAGCGGCGGAGTCTGGACGGCGATTGAACGCGCTGTAGACGCGGGCGCGAACACGCTGCAGATTTTCAGTTCCAGCCCCCGCACCTGGAAGTCGGGCGCCGTGAAGGCCGCCGACGTCGTGAAGCTGAATGCCTTGCGTGAAGAGTTCGACGTGAGTCCGCTGGTCATCCACGCCAGCTTCCTGATTAACCTCTGCTCTCAGACTGAAAGCATTCGTGTCAGTTCGACCGACGCCTTTCGCGCTGAAGTGCAGCAAGCGCTCGCGCTGGGCGCGGAGTTTCTCGTCGTGCATCCGGGCAGTTGGAGAGGGCTTACACGCGACGAAGGCCTGCGGTTGGCGACACAGTCCATCGAACGCGCTATCGACGGCTTGCCGTGGCGGAACACGAGGTTGAAAATCCTGATCGAAAACGCACCTGGCGCGGAGTTCTCGCTGGGCTCGACGCTCGAGCAAGTCTCCGAACTCGTCGCGCGCCTGCGCGCCTGCGTTCCGGTCGACGTTTGTCTCGACACCTGCCACCTGCACGTTGCGGGTTATGACATCGTCTCGCAACCGGGCTACGACGAAACGATGAAACTTATCGGCAAGACAGTCGGTTTCGACGCCGTGCGCGTGTGGCATTGCAACGATGCGAAGGCCGCGATGGGGTCGAAGCTCGACCGCCACGAGCATATCGGTGAGGGCACCATCGGCGCGGAAACTTTCCGCCGTCTGCTGCACGACGAGCGCTTCGCTCATGCGGCCTTCATCGCGGAGACTCCCGTGGATGAGCCAGGCGATGAGCTGCGCAATGTAATGGCGCTACGGGTGTTGTCGGCAGGTTGACTTGAAGCAGAGCTCGGATCGAAGGAGATTCGAATCGAAGGAGATTCGAACGAAAAAAAGGACTGGCCTTTGCGGGTCAGTCCTCTTTCAAAGCATTGCTGAAACGGGTTAGCCGATCGTCTGCTTGCGGCGACGGGCGACGAAGCCAAGGCTGGTCAACATTCCAGAGCCCAGCAGGATCAAGCTGGACGGTTCGGGAATCGGCGATGCGTTGGTGGAAACGCTCGCAGTATCGAGGATCGAGCCGACGTTGCTGCCGTTTCCGTTCTCGTCGGTGAAGGTGAGAAAGCCTGAAGACGTGAGGGTCACGAGCTGGTTCACAATGTTTCCGGTGGTCAAGTCTCCCGACGCCAGCGTGAATGTCTGGCTAAAGTTTCCGAAGGTCACCAGCGTGCTGGTCGTGTTGCCGCGGCCCGAGCCGGTGAGGTCGAAGCTGAGCAGGTATGTGCCCGGTGCGAACAGAATGTTCGACTGGATGATCCCGGACGAATTGGCACCTGAGCCGTTGAGATCGACGCACTGGCTCGTCGTGGGTGTGCAAAGGAAACCAAAGGTGCCGCCGCCGAGCAGGTCGACGTTGGTGGGACTCACCACGTTGAAATTGCCCACGGTCGTGGTGACGGCCAGCCCAACATTCGTAGCGGCGTTCAAGCCGTCGGTGAATATGGTTGTCGCGCCAGCGGAGAGGGGGAGGATCACAAGAGCAGCAGCGAGTGAAAGAGACGGCAAGATACGCATTGGGGGATCACCTGAAAGGGGGATTGAAAAAACCTATCCCGACGTTATATCTATGTCGCTCTGGGTGCAAGTGAAAAGTCCATCAATTTGAAAACTTTAGTAACTCATTTTGAGGTTGTCTGCTGGAACAGGTTTATTTCGTACTCCGAAATTTGTCGCGGTTGTCTGGAATCAAGCCCTTTCCATCGGCTTCTGTTGTGCAGCTGGCATTAGCCTTGCGTCAACCTCCGCGTATGTCTTGACACCCGCGATACAATGGGGATAGACGACCAAAGCCGCCCGGCCAACCGCCGGGCGTCGATATTTAAGATGCGCTATTTCAGGCGTAAACCTCCTGTTTTGAGGACTTTGCATAAAGCAGGTGTCTTGGCCTTTCTTTTGATGGTTTTAGGGGCGCACTTACACTGTAAGTACGCCACTAAGTCTTTATTTATGCGGAGTTTGGACGATATCACGGGGAGGGGGGACCTTTTCAGCGAAGCGGGCAGCAGCGGTTCTCAGGCTGGAGTGCGCGGTTCTTTACAATGGAACACTATGCCAGAGTTCGAGAGTTACGAAACTGCACGCTACACACCGTCCGAGATTGAGCCCAAGTGGCAGGCGCGGTGGGACGCGGATCCCGCGCTCTACGCCGCGGAGCCGCACTCCGGAATTGAAGAGCCGCACTCCGCTGGTAAGCCGAAGTTTTACTGCATCGAGATGCTGCCATATCCCAGCGGCGCGCTGCACATGGGCCATGTGCGCAACTACTCGATCGGCGATGCGCTGGCGCGGTTCATGTGGATGCGCGGCTACAACGTGCTGCACCCGATGGGGTGGGACGCCTTCGGGCTGCCGGCGGAAAACGCCGCGCTCAAAAACAATACTCCGCCGCGCGAGTGGACGCTCAGGAACATCGCGGCCATGCATACGCAGATGCGGCGCATGGGCTTCAGCTACGACTGGGCCGGGACGGAGATTGCCACCTGCCTGCCGGAGTATTACCGCTGGAACCAGTGGTTCTTTCTCAAGATGTACGAGCGGGGGCTGGCGTATCGCAAGTCGAGCAAGGTGAACTGGTGCCCGAAGTGCGCGACCGTTCTGGCCAACGAACAAGTCGTGAACGGGTGCTGCTGGAGGCACGAGGACACGCTGGTCGAGCAGCGCGAACTGGAGCAGTGGTTCCTGCGCATAACGAAGTATGCGGGCGAGTTGCTCGATGGCTTGGACGCGATGCCCGGCTGGCCGGAAAAAGTTCGGACGATGCAGCGGAATTGGATCGGGCGCAGCGAAGGCGCGGAGATCGAGTTTGCGGTGAGTGGCAAAGAGCAAAAAGCAGGTCCTTCGGCTTCGCCTCAGGATGACAATTCTTCTAAAGAGAAAAAGATTTCCGTCTTCACGACACGCGTGGATACGATCTTTGGGGCGACCTCCGTGCAGCTTGCGCCGGAGCATTGGCTGACGAAACAGTTCGCGGTGCAGGATGCGGCGTTGCAGGCCTCGGTCGATGGGATGATCGCGCAGCAAAAGGCGGCGCGCGAAGCGGGCGACATTGGCATGATCGAGAAGCACGGCGTCTCCACCGGGCGCTCTGCGATCAATCCGTTCAACGGCGAGAGGTTGCCGATCTGGGTCGCGAACTACATTCTCGCGGACTATGGCACGGGCGCGATTATGAGCGTGCCAGCGCACGATGAGCGGGATTTTGAATTCGCGCAGAAGTATGGGTTGCCGATCAAGCGAGTGGTTGCGCCGAACCTCGACACGAACGATCTGGCGCTTCCTTATACGGGCGAAGAAGAGTCCGTGCTGGTGGACTCCGGCGAGTGGAGTGGTGAAGCGTCGCTCGAAGCGCAGGAGAAGATGACGCGCTTTGCAGAGGAGCTGGGATTTGGCAAGAAGACCACAACGTATCGGCTGAAAGATTGGGGTGTGAGTCGGCAGCGCTACTGGGGTACGCCGATTCCGATGGTGTACTGCAAAGTGTGTGGGATCGTTCCCGTACCCGAAGGTCAGCTTCCCGTGTTGCTGCCGGAGAAGATCGAAATTACGCAGGAAGGCGGCAGTCCGCTCTCGCGTGTGCCTGAGTTCGTCAACGTCGCGTGCCCGAAGTGCGGCGAGCCTGCGCGACGCGAGACCGACACGATGGACACGTTCGTCGATTCGAGTTGGTACTTCTATCGCTATACGGATGCTCGAAACGCACACGCGCCTTTTGACAGCGCGAAGGCGAATTACTGGTTCCCGATCGACCAGTACATCGGCGGTGTTGAGCACGCGATTTTGCACCTCATCTATTCGCGCTTCTGGACGAAAGTGATGCGCGACCTCGGCCTGATCGCCAACGGCGAGCCTGCGACGCGACTGTTTACGCAGGGCATGGTGATCAAAGACGGCGCGAAAATGTCGAAGTCGAAGGGCAATGTCGTCAGCCCCGATTTGATGATCGAGAAGTACGGTGCGGACGCGACGCGAATGTATGCGCTCTTCGCCGCGCCGCCGGACCGCGATCTGGAGTGGCAGGAAGAGGGTGTTGCGGGTATCTCGCGTTTTCTGGCGCGGGTGTACCGGTTGACCATGAAGTTTGCGGAGGTGGCGAAGCAAGAACAAGCAACAGCGAACGCGGAGGGCGCGGAGGAAACGCGGAGGAACGCGCAGGAAAGCGACGCTGGTCGGACGCTGTTGCGGGTACTGCATCAAACGGTTGCGAAGATCACGGAAGACTTCAGTGGGCGTTGGCATTTCAATACCTGCATTGCCGCGATCATGATCCTGGCGAATGAAATTGGCGCGCGCGAAGCGGCCATCGATGCAGGTGAGATTTCCGCGCGGACTGTTGCCGAAGTTTTCCGCACTCTTATATTGCTGCTCGCGCCTTTCGCTCCGTTCATGGCCGCAGAGTTGTGGGAGCAAATGGGCAACGACGGTGTGCTCTTTCGCCAGCCGTGGCCGGAAGCCGATGTGGAACTTGCGCGCGAAAGTGAGATTGAAATTCCTGTGCAGATCAACGGCAAATTGGTGACGGTCGTGAAGGTGGCGGCGGACGCCGACGACGAGACGATCGAAGCCGCGGCCCTTGCAGATGAAAAAATCACTGCGCGAATCGCGGGCAAGACGGTCGTGAAGGTGATTGCCGTCAAGGGCAAGCTGGTGAATCTGGTGGTGAAGTAGTGCCCCAATTGAGCGATGAAATCGTGCGCGCGAACGGCGACGTGCGCGGCACGCAGTCGTTCGTGCATGTGATGGCGGCGATGTGGCGGAGGCCATCGCTGACCGCGCTCGAAGTGCTGTGGCGGTGGCTGTTCGGCGTGGGCGCGATGTGGCTGCTGGCGACGCAGGGGTGGCGCGTCTGGCTGGCAGCCACGCAGGGCACTGCGAACGCTTCCGTTGTGAACCTCGACCACTTCACCATCATGGATCCGATTGCGGCGTCGGAGCGGCTGGCGGCCGCGTTTGTGCAATTGCTGCCGCCTGTGCTCGATGTCGCGCGCTGGCTCGTCCCGCTGTTGTTGGCGGCGTGGGTGGTCGTTTCTGCAATCGGCCGCACGGTGGTGTTGCGGCGGATGGAGCCGTCGCTTCCGGCGCGGCGCACGACGCTGATGGCGCTGGGCGCTGTGCGCGTTGTGTTTCTCGCTGCGACGTTTGGGTTGTGGTTGTGGATGCTGAGGTGGTGCGGCGGTGTCGCCGTGACGGGCCCCGCGGCACGCGGCGAGGAGCCGAAGCTGGTCGCATACTTTGCGCTGGTCATCGTCGGGACGCTTCTGATTTTCGTTGTGTGGGCGATGGTGAGTTGGGTGTTGAGCATCGCTCCTCTGCTCGTGGTGCTGCACGGCCTGGATGCGTGGGAGAGTCTGCGGGCCGCCACAAAGCTCGGGCTGTTGCGCGGCAAGCTGATCGAAATCAACCTCGTCATGGGGATCGTGAAAATTGCTCTGGTGGTGCTGGCGATGGTGTTTTCGGCCACGCCTCTGCCTTTTCAGGCGTTCACAACTCAGGGTTTTCTTTGGGTGTGGTGGACGGTGGTGACTGTGCTCTACCTTGTCGCTTCGGACTTCTTTCATGTGGTGCGAATGGCGGTTTGCCTGGCGTTGTGCCGGGCGTATGGGGCGCGTTAGTATTCTTCGACCGCTGCGTGCGAAACTGCATCGTACTGCAATGTGACCGTTCAACTGAACAATCTGCCCTGGAGGACTTACGATGTCATTTGCCATTTACGGTATAGGAACGTTGATCCTGATTGCGGGACTGGTATACGTCGCGCATCTTTTGCATATGCCCGGAAAGTGGATCGTGGCGTGTGCGTTGTTGATCCTGGGAGCGGGCATTATGGGCGGCGTATCGTCGACGCGCCAGAAGGACCCGAGCTAGCGGAGCATTAGACTGTCTAGGTGGACACGCCTAGCACGATCGCCAGTTCGACCATCGTCATTCTCGATTTCGGCTCGCAGTACACGCAGCTCATCGCGCGCCGTATTCGTGAGTTCAAAGTGTTTTCCGTGGTGTTGTCATGCACGACTCCGCTTGAACAGATTATGGCACTGAAGCCGCGAGGGATTGTGCTTTCCGGCGGGCCGTCTAGCGTTTATGACGACGCGGCTCCGAAGGCCGACCCGGGCATTCTCGCAGCCGGGGTGCCGATTCTGGGCATCTGCTATGGCCTGCAATTCATGACGCACCATCTCGGCGGCAAAGTCGTTCCCGCAGCGGCGCGGGAGTATGGACACGCGGAGGTCGAGGTCGTCGATCCGGCGGCGTTGTTTCATGGCTTGCCGCAAACGCTCGAGGTCTGGATGTCGCATGGGGACCATGCGGAGACGCTGGCCCCGGGGTTTCGCGTGACGGCAAAGACGCCCAACGCGATCGCTGGAATTGCGGATGAGGCGCGGAGCATGTGGGCGGTGCAGTTCCACCCTGAAGTCGCGCATACGAAACATGGCATGGAGTTGTTGCGAAATTTTGCGGTGGATATTTGCGGAGCGAAGCAGGATTGGACGCCCGCGCATTTCATTGCAACGACGGTCACTAAGATTCGCGCGCAGGTGGGCGAGGCGGGGCACGCGATTTGCGGGCTGTCGGGCGGAGTAGATTCGAGCGTCGCGGCGGTGCTGGTGGCGCGGGCCATTGGGGACAGACTGACGTGCATCTTCGTGAACAACGGCGTGTTGCGCAAGGACGAGTTTGACAAAGTGCAGACGACGATGCGCGAAGGCCTGGGGCTGAATGTCGTGGCCGTCGATTCGAGCGCGCGGTTTCTGGCGAAGCTCGC
>JALYTE010000269.1 GCA_030854435.1 Acidobacteriota bacterium
GTCATCCTGAGCGCAGCGAAGGACCCCCGTATTTCGCTGGCGCATCCAGCATGCTCTGGGTACACAGATGTGATTTTGCTTCACCCAAGAACCCTATGCTAAAAATCTCCCGCCAACTGTACGACCAGCTCCGCGCCCACGGCGAAGAAACCTACCCGCACGAATGCTGCGGCATCCTCCTCGGCCACGCTTCCGCCGACGCCATCCAAGTCGCCGCCTTGATCCGCGCCGGCAACACCCGCACCGACTCCGCCCACAACCGCTACAACATCGCCCCGCTCGAACTCATCCAGGCCCAGCGCGAGGGCCGCAAAGCTGGCCTCGACATCGTCGGCTTCTACCACTCCCACCCCGACCATCCCGCCCACTGGTCGCAAACCGACTTCGCCGAAGCCCACTGGATCGGCTGCGCCTACGTCATCACCTCCGTCGCCTACGGCCACGCCCAAACCACAAACTCCTTCCTCCTCACGGGCACGACCGAAGACGACAAAGCCTTCACCCTCCAACCCATCCAAATCCTCTGAACCCACCCGCGTCCTCCGCGTTCCCTCTGCGCCCTCTGCGTTAAAAGTTTTGTATCCGGATTCACAACGCCGCATCAAACCCAATGAAATGCAGATCAACATCCCCACACCGCTCCGCGCCTTCACCGACAAACAGCCCACCGTATCCGTATCCGCCGCCACCATCGCGGCAGGCCTGGAGCAACTCGTCCAGCAACACCCGGCCCTGCGCGCGCACCTCTTCACGGAAGAGGGCAAGCTGCGCTCCTTCGTCAACATCTACCTCAACGACGAAGACGTTCGCTACCTCCCCGCCAAGGAAGACACCCCCGTCGCCGACGCCGACGAACTCACCATCATCCCTTCCATCGCCGGCGGTTGTCGTCGCTAACGCGGAACGTCTTTTCCGCTTCCCGATATCGAAGTAGCCAGCTCACAAATTCGCCCCAGATTAGCCGCGAATCCTTTGTTTTTACACCGCATCTTTTATCCAGGACACCATGATCGCAACCGAAAATATCGCACCTGCCGCCCTTCCCAAACTCAGCAACGAAGAAATCGCCCGCTACTCCCGCCACCTCATCCTCCCCGAAGTGGGCATGGCGGGCCAGCAAAAACTCAAGGCCGCAAAAGTCCTGTGCGTCGGCACAGGCGGCCTCGGAGCGCCGCTCGCGATGTACCTCGCGGCAGCAGGTATAGGCACAATCGGCCTCGTAGACTTCGATGTCGTCGATGAATCCAACCTGCAACGCCAGATCATCCACTCGCAATCCACCGTCGGAATGCTCAAAGTGGACTCCGCCGAACGGATGCTCAACGACCTCAACAAGCACGTCAACATCGTCAAGCACAACACCATGCTAACCAGCGCCAACGCGCTCGACATCTTCAAAGACTACGACGTCATCGCCGACGGCACCGACAACTTCCAGACCCGCTACCTCGTCAACGACGCCTGCGTCCTCACCGGCAAGCCCAACGCCTACGGCAGCATCTTCCGCTTCGAGGGCCAGGCGTCGGTCTTCGCGACAGAAGACGGGCCCTGCTATCGCTGCCTCTATCCGGAGCCGCCGCCGCCGGGCCTCGTCCCCTCCTGCGCGGAGGGCGGCGTGCTCGGCATTCTCCCCGGCCTGGTCGGCGTCATCCAGGCCACAGAAGTCATCAAGCTGGTCCTCGGCATCGGCGAAACGCTGGCCGGTCGTCTGCTAATCATCGACGCGCTGGCCATGAGCTTCCGCACTCTCAAGCTGCGCAAGAACCCCGCCTGCCCCATGTGCGGCACGCACGAAATCAAGCAGTTGATCGATTACGACCAGTTCTGCGGCGTTGAAAAACCGGCTGCCGTTGGGCCACTCGAAGTCTCATCTCACGGTAAAATAGATGCCGGTGCAGACATGATCGAAGGCATTCCGCAAGTCTCGGTAGAACAACTCAAAGCCCGCATGGACACAGGCGACAAGCCATACATTCTCGACGTGCGCGAGCCGCACGAATACGACATCGTCAACCTCGGTGGGCAGTTGATTCCCCTCGGCAGCTTGCCCGACCGTTTCGCCGAAATTCCCGTCTCGAAAGACGCGGAGATCTTTGTGCATTGCCGCAGCGGCGGCCGTTCCCAAAAGGCCTCGCTGGCTCTGAAGGCTGCGGGCTTCACCAACGTCTCGAACGTCGCGGGCGGCATCGGTGCCTGGGCCGACAGGATCGACACGTCGATGCCGAAGTACTGAGTTTAGCTCAGATCTCTAAGTACGCTTTTTATTGCGCTCTCTGCGAAGTACGTGAATTCATCCCTCGCCTTCATTCTTTTCCCATGCGAATTGCATCTTGGTACAGCGCCAAACATATCCTTGAAGCAGAGAAGCATGCCACGTTCGAGCTTTCGCCACGTTTTGACATTCTGACGAGAAGTACACGTCACAATGCGAACATGAAAACTTCTTACTCCCCTTAGATTGAAGATCGCAACAGCTCGGTTTGCTGCGCTCTGCGCGATGCGAGCAGCGCCTTTGCTTGTCGTTCCAATGTATGCAATTCGAGACTTAGCATTTGGATATTTTAGGTGCTTATCCGCTATCAGGACGTATACGAGCTTTGGATTAGCTACGACGACGCGCGCCGCGCGTAACGCTTCATCTCTCTTCACCGACAACCGCAGACGCTTTGGCATTGTTTCCCTCAATAGACCTAATCTCAATCAGTATCGTCCACTACGAGTATCTGCATACATAGCGGCGGCTCGACCATGAACCTCATCGCCGCCATCTCCGCGACGGCCTTCTCGATAGTCGAGGTGAGGCACGGCTCCGTGGTGACGACAAACGGCAGACTCTCCGTGGCGTGGCCGCGGCGTTGCAAAATGGAGTCGATGTTCGCCCCGACTTTCGCGAGCGCTCCTGCAATCGCCGCGACGATCCCCGGTTCATCAGCAACGATGAAGCGCAGATAATGCGGCGCAAGGCACTCGCCGGACACGACGAACTTGCGCGCGGGCAGCCGTACCGGCGAACTGTCATGCGCGACCGCAAGCACATCGCTCAACACCGCAACGGCAGTGGGGTGTCCACCCGCTCCGTGGCCGCTAAATACAACGTCGCCGCCGAATTGCCCGCTGGTCACGACCATATTCTGAGTTCCGTGCGACCAGGCGATCGGCGAAGTCTTCGGCACCAGCATCGGGCCCACGCGCGCGCTGACCTTGTCTTCCGCAAATTGTGCGCGACTCACTTGCCGAATCGTGCAACCAAGCTCCTTCGCATAGGCAAAATCGATCGCCGAAACCTGCGAGATGCTCTGCGCGGGCACGCTGTCGGGATCGATCTCCGCACGCAGCGCAAGGCGCGAAAGGATGCAAAGCTTGGCCCTCGCATCGAAACCGTCGACATCGGCCGTTGGATCCGATTCCGCGTAACCCAATCCCTGCGCGTCGGCCAGCGCATCGGCATATTCCGCGCCCGCTTCCATGCGACTCAGAATGTAGTTGCACGTCCCATTCACAATGCCGCTGACGCGCCGGATGCGGTCGCCGCCAAGACCCTGCGCGACGCCGGGAATCACCGGCACGCCGCCCGCAACGGCCGCGCCGTAGAGCAGATGCACGCGGTTTTCAGCCGCCAACGCGAACAACGCGGCACCCCTATACGCGATCAACTGTTTGTTGGCCGTCACCACCGACTTGCCGGCCTTCAGCGCCGCGCGCAACCAGCCTTCGACCGGATCGAGGCCGCCCATCAACTCGACGACCACATCCACATCCGCGGCTTCGAGCACGTCTTCGACTCGTTCCGTCCAGACCGCGCCCGTCGGAACAAACTTCGCGCGTTCGTGCGTGCGCTTACGCTCGACGCCCCGGTTAAAAACGCGCGTCAGGCGAATGTCCCGCGCTCCGGACGCGGCCAGCACC
>JALYTE010000274.1 GCA_030854435.1 Acidobacteriota bacterium
GATTTTCTGTCGTCCCCCGCAGCAGCGCGCGACTCCACATATCAGATAAGTCCCCTTTCGGCGAAGCTGACCGTCGCCTGAGCGCCGACCACCAGGTGGTCGAGCGTCCTCACGTCCACCAGCGCCAGCGCCGCCTTGAGCGCCTGCGTCAGCAGCTCGTCGGCGCGGCTCGGCTCGGCGACGCCGGACGGGTGGTTGTGGGCCAGCACCACCGCCGCGGCGTTGTGGCGCAGCGCCGCCTTCACCACCTCGCGCGGGTAGACGCTGGTCTGGGCGAGCGTGCCGCGGAACAGCTCGTCGCAGGCGATCAGGTGGTGCTGCGAGTCGAGGAACAACACGACGAAGACTTCGTGCTCGAGCGGCGCGACGCGCAGCCGCAGGTAGTCGCGCACCTCAGTCGGGCTGCCGAGGAGCGGCCCGCGGGCGCGCAGGCGGAGCTCGAGGACACGCAGCGCCCTCCTGATCGCGCGGTCACCGGCATCGTAAGTTTTCTGCCGCCCGCAGGTATCAACGACGTCGCCCGGCGGCAGTTCTCCGCGCTTATCGACCTTGACTCGCTCGCGATCCATTGGCCGCGATTTTTCCGCGGGCCGCTTGCGCCGCGCAATTTCGCAGGGTCGCGTGCTTCGTCGTCAAGCTATCTCAGAGATTGGTCGCTGGCTCTTTCCGCCGCTCGAGCACTACTTGCGTGGCCGACGAATTGTCATTGTCACGGCGGGATGAACGCGCGCGGCCCGACCGCGCGTTGCTCTCGGACGTTCATCGATGCGGCCGTTCGCCTCAATGCTTGCAAAGCGCGCGGGGCTTCGTCAGCGCTTGGGGCCTGCTCTGTACAACGCGCATTAGGATCGGTGCCATTCAGTCTTGTTCGCCGAGAACTCAACGACAAGTATCGACCGATTCTGTTGAAAAACCCGATGTGGGAATGAGTTTTTGCGTACCGGCATTTTTCGATGCCGGTGGTCCTGGCCGATATCTTGTGGTTTTGGATCGAGGTTCTTGCCCAACCTACCTTTAAGCACGTGCGAGTTCCTCTTTCGTCGTTATCGGCGCAAGCCACTTCGCCATTCGTCGCAGATTTTGCGCGGTGGCCGCCATCAGGAACTCGTCCTTGGCACCGCTAAGCCCCCGCAATCGGAGGCGGTCGAGCTTCATGATCCGCTTGAGATGCGCGAACAGCATTTCAACTTTCTTGCGATCTTTGCGTGATTGCTTGTAAACAGCGGTCTTGGCTACATCACGGGCGACATCGCGTGCGGATTCATGGACGCTTCGAGCAATCTTCCGATTCGGGGTGTTCGGACAGCAATGTGACTTCATCGGGCACTTGCTGCATGCAACTTGGCTGGCGTGATAGATGATGGTGTTGGCTTTGGTGATGCGCGTTCGCGGGCGTTTGAAGATCCGCCATTCACGCCGCAGCGGCTGTCCCTGTGGGCAGCGGTATTCGTTGGCCTGTTCATCCCATTCGAAGTCGCTGCTGGATAGCGTTCCGTCGTCGCGTTGGGTCTTGTCCCAGACCGGTACATGCGGCTCGATCTGCTTCTCGATCACCATCCAGCCCAGTAGTTCAGCCGCACCGTAGGCCATGTCGCCGATCAGTCGCCGCGGCTTCAAGTCGAACCGATCCTGCGCTCGGTCAATCATCGTACGGGTCGCGTTCACTTCATCAGTGCGCAGGGCGGGTGTGCCTCAACATCCACAATGATGCCGGCGCCGACATCGACGAGATAGTTGGTGGAGTAGGAATAGAACGCCGGGCCGCCCGGCGCCGCCGTGTAGCGCGCGGCAGGGTCCGTCAGCGATACCGATTTCGGTGGTATATCCGTTGGATTGGTGGCTTCCAGCCCAGCCACGTATTCGCGAACCGCTCGGCTCGCGCCTTCGCCGCTCTTCCATGCCGCGGCTTCTGCACCGGGTACGTCACGGGCACGGTTGGCATCCGCCCGTACGACACTGGCATCGATGGCGAAACCTTCTCCCCCGACCATGCCCTCCGTCATGCAGCGGCGCATCACACTCTCGAAGACATGCCGAAACGTATCGCTCTCCCGGAAACGGCCATGGCGATTCTTGGAGAAGGTCGAGTGATCCGGAATGCGGTCTTCCAATCCAAGACGACAGAACCAGCGGTAGGCAAGATTCAGATGGACCTCTTCGCAGACGCGGCGCTCGGACCGAATGCCGAACCAGTAACCAATGATCAGCATCCGGATCATCAGCTCGGGGGCAATCGATGGCCGACCGGTGTTGCTGTAGTAGCTGGCGACGTGTTGACGCAACTCGCTTAGATCACGAAAGTGGTCAACGTCGCGCGGCAGATGATCAGCAGGAAGATGATCTTCAAGGTTGAACGAATAGAACAATCGGTCTTGATTGCCGCCCTGTTAGCCCATCATGTCGATGGCTCTCCTGTCGTCGCCGACCTGATTACTCAGACGCGATCAACCATCGACAGTTCAAGGGTTTTTCAACAGAATCGACCAAGT
>JALYTE010000307.1 GCA_030854435.1 Acidobacteriota bacterium
GCGCTGTGGCTGCTGTTCGCACCGGCGATCATTGCATTGCTGCCCGGCCATCTACAGTGGCGCCACGCGGTGCCGATCGAAGGTGTCGAAGGCCGGCTGCTGGCCGATAGTCTGGTACGCTTCGTCAACTATCCCGGAGCGGCGGCGATCTGCACGCTGATGGTGCTGCTTTCGCTCTACCTCGCGACGACCTTCACGCTCAACTCGGCGCGCGAGTGGTCCACGTCGCACTTCGCCTTCGCGCGCAACATTCGCGACCGCTATCTCGCCCGTCAGCAGCGCAAGCGAGACGAGGAAGCCGACAAGCTGATCGGCGCGTACGAATCCAAGCGCGAACGCGCCATCGCCAAGGCGCGCGAACGCGCCGAAAAGGCAGGTGCTCTGACCGCCGCAGACGCCGCTGCTATTTCTGAGCGCGAAAGCAGCAGCATGGTCGCGTCCTTCTTCGGCTGGTTCTCGCGGCGCAAGCGGCACGACGATCTCGCGGCCATGCCGAAGCAGAAGTGGACCTCAGACGTAGACCTCGTTCAGCCGAAGTCGGTGTGGGAGACGATGCCGCGCACGCTCACCAACGCTCCCTTGCCCACCGCGCTCTCGACCGCCTCAGCCGCCGCTGCGCCGTATGCCGAAGCGCTCGCCGCGGCGACGCAGTCGGGCTTCCCGCAAGCGACCGACCAAGAGGTGTTCTCGCCATCCGCGCAGCCAAGCGCAGGTAATTTGTTCGAGGGCAATCAGCCAGCCAATCTCGATCTTCCTGAGCCGCCGCGAGCGCGCAGGCCCGCGCCCGCCGCTCCTCCCATGCCTTCGCCGATGCAGTCCATCGCCGACCAGAACATCGCCTTCGGCCGCCGCGCCGACGCCGACCTGAAGTCGGTCGCGATTTCGCCGAAGTCGATTCGCGGCTACAAGCTGCCGCCTTCGTCACTGCTATTCCGCAGCGAAGAGCACTCCGAGACGCGCGAAGAAGAATTGCTCGAAGAAGCCAAGGTGCTGGTGCAAAAGTGCGCGGAGTTTGGCGTCGATGGCAACGTTACGCAGATCAATCCCGGCCCCGTTGTCACCACGTTCGAGTTCAAGCCCGACTCCGGCGTGAAGTACTCTCGCGTTACCGGCCTTGCCGACGATCTCTGCCTCGCGATGGCGGCTGAATCGATCCTCATTGAACGTATGGCGGGCAAATCCACCGTCGGCATTCAAGTCCCAAACCATGACCGCGAAACCATCTGGTTGCGCGATGTCGTCGAGTGCGAATCGTTCGCGCAAAGCAAGAGCAAGCTCGCCATCGCGCTGGGCAAAGACATCAATGGGCGCATCGTCACGGCCGACCTCGCCGCAATGCCGCATGTCTTGATCGCAGGCTCGACCGGCTCCGGAAAATCCGTCGCCATCAACGCGATGATTATGTCCGTGCTGTTCAAGAGCACGCCTGAACAAGTCCGCATGATCCTCGTCGATCCCAAGCGCGTCGAGCTGGGAATGTACGAAGGCATTCCGCATCTCTTCACGCCCATCATCACCGAAGCCAAGCTCGCGGCCAACGCACTGCGTAACGCCGTGCGCGAGATGGAGCGGCGACTAAAGCTGCTCGCCGCGAACCATGTCCGCAACATCGACCAGTTCAACAAGCTCTTCGAGCATGGTTCGGACTACTTGTTCGAGGACGTGAACCAGGAACCGCTGCCATACATCATGATCATCATCGACGAGCTCGCCGACCTGATGATGCTGGACCGCGCCAACGTCGAAGAGGCCATCACGCGCCTCGCACAAATGGCCCGCGCTGTTGGAATCCATCTCGTGCTCGCGACTCAACGGCCGTCGGTCGATGTCATCACAGGCCTCATCAAGGCCAACGTTCCCACGCGCATGAGCTTCCGTCTTGCGACCAAAGTCGATTCGCGCACCATCATCGACTCGAACGGCGCGGAGTCGTTGCTGGGACGCGGCGACATGCTCTTCCTGCCCCCGGGCACATCACGTTTGCAGCGTATCCATGCGCCTTTCGTGACCGAGAAGGAAATTTCCGCAGTCACGGCTTTCTGGAGAACGCAGGGCCAGGCCGAGTACGCCGAAGGCTTCCTCGAAGCCCCGAAGGACGACAAGGGCAACGCTGAGGACGGCAGCGCCAACGACGGCGAAGAGAACGATGCTCTGTTCGACGACGCCGTGCGTCTGGTCTTCGAGTTCGGCAAGGCTTCGACTTCGCTGCTGCAACGCCGCCTGCGCATCGGCTACGGGCGGGCGGCCCACCTCATCGACATGATGGAGCGCGACGGCCTCGTCGGCCCCGCAGACGGTTCGAAGCCACGCGAGATTCTGAAGTCGCCAAGCTACTACGCCGAGGTCGATGCGGCGTTGCGTTAGGTCGTCTATTGAGCGAGATGGATGCGGAGCCATCTTAAAAAATCCGCGCGTATCTGTTCGTATTTCGGCTCGACAGCGTATTTCGCGATCGTCCCGTGCGCCTTGCCGTTGTACCAGTCCAGCGCGAAGCCATTGGGGTCCGCGCGCCTGGACGGAGCGCCGACAACCACGTCGCCACCCTTTAATTCATCACGGAAAGCGTCCGCCGACTCCAGCGAAACATACGCGAGCACGCGGCCGCTCGCGGAAAACCGCTCGAAGTTGTAGCGCGCGCGGGAGCGTCCCAGCGGTTCGAAATAATCGCGCACAATCCAGCGCTGGCCGCGCACCGTAATGACGTCGATGACGTCGCTCTCGTGGGTACCGATGCCCGCCGCGCCACGGTCGCGGGCCGCGCGCAACACCGTGCGCTCGCCATCGAAATCCTCCCAGCGCCCCAGCGCGGCTTCGACAATGACAAGGTTTTTGTGCGCGGCCCACAGCAGCGGTTGCGCGGCAACGACGCGGCGATACGGCGTCTCCGCCGCTTCATACTCGCGCAGCCCCAACTCGGCATCGGCAAGCCCAAGCTCGCCCTGCACATCGGCCGGGTGCGTCCGCAAGTAGCCCGCGTAGATCGTCTTTGCACGCGCAAACTCCCTCGACGCAAGCGCCCGCTTGCCCTCAACCAGCGTCGCCGCAGCTGGAGCCAGACTCGGCACGGCATTCTGCGCCCCGAAGTTCGCCAGGAGCATCGCCGCGCCTACAGCGCCCGCACAAATCAACCGCATTCAAGACCCTCCGCTTACAAGACTGCGCCCATCTTCGACAGTGAGCCGTAAATGCTATTTGCCCCGGCCCACGCGCCGTGCG
>JALYTE010000197.1 GCA_030854435.1 Acidobacteriota bacterium
ATCTCATCCCGATGGTGGTCGAGCAGACCTCGCGCGGGGAGCGCTCCTACGATATCTACTCGCGCCTGCTGAAGGAGCGCGTGATTTTCCTGGTGGGCGAAGTCAACGACCAGGTCGCCAATATCCTGATCGCGCAGATGCTGTTCCTGGAATCGGAAAACCCTGAGAAGGATATCAGCCTGTATATCAATTCGCCGGGTGGCGTCGTCACGGCCGGCATGGCGATCTACGACACCATGCAGTACCTCAAACCCGACGTCAGCACCATGTGCGTCGGCCAAGCCGCCAGCATGGGCGCGTTCCTGCTGGCCGCCGGCGCCAAAGGCAAGCGTTTCGCATTGCCCAATGCCCGTATCATGATCCATCAACCCTCCGGTGGCGCGCAGGGTCAGGCGACCGACATAGAAATTCACGCCAAGGAAATCCTGTATCTGCGCGAGCGGCTCAATCGACTGATGGCGGAGCATACGGGCCGCACCTATGAAGAAATCGCGCGCGACACCGAGCGCGATCGCTTCCTGAGCGGGGTCGATGCGCAAGCCTACGGGTTGATCGACTCGGTACTGGATCGGCGCCCGGAGCGGACGGTCAAGTCTGCTTAGGGTCGACTGAAAACCGGCTGATCGCCTGATTTTCAAGATTCTTCACCTCTCCGCGTGACTTTCTGCGCTTGCCAGGCAAGTGCGGGAGGCTATGCTATTCTCGAGCCGCACAACGATTTTCGGGGTTTGGCATGAGCGATGACCGGCAGGGCCGGGCCAACGACGGCGGCAAGATTCTCTACTGCTCCTTCTGCGGCAAGAGCCAGCACGAGGTCCGCAAGCTGATTGCGGGCCCTAGCGTTTTCATCTGCGATGAATGCGTGGAACTGTGCAACGACATCATCCGCGAGGAACTGGAAGAGAAGGCCGCGACCGGCCGCAACCAGTTGCCCAAGCCGCGCGAGATCATGGAGACACTCGATCAGTACGTGATCGGGCAGACCCGCGCCAAGAAGTCGCTGGCGGTGGCGGTGTACAACCATTACAAGCGGATGGAATCGCGCGCCAAGAACGACGACATCGAGCTGGCCAAGTCGAACATTCTCCTGATCGGTCCGACCGGCTGCGGCAAGACGTTGCTCGCTGAGACGCTGGCGCGGCTGCTCAACGTTCCGTTCACCATCGCCGACGCAACCACGCTGACCGAAGCCGGTTACGTTGGCGAGGATGTCGAGAACATCATCCAGAAACTGCTGCAGAAGTGCGATTACGACGTCGAGAAGGCGCAGACCGGCATCGTCTACATCGACGAGATCGACAAGATTTCCCGCAAGAGCGAGAACCCCTCGATCACCCGCGACGTGTCGGGCGAGGGCGTGCAGCAGGCGCTGTTGAAATTGATCGAAGGCACGGTGGCTAGCGTGCCGCCTCAGGGCGGGCGCAAACACCCGCAGCAGGAATTCTTGCAGGTCGATACGCGCAATATTCTGTTTATCGTCGGCGGGGCTTTTTCCGGACTGGACAAAGTCATCCAGCAGCGCTCCGAGACCACCGGCATCGGCTTCAACGCCGAAATCCGCAGTCGCGAACGTAAGCAGAACGTCGGCAAGCTGTTGGCCGAAGTGGAGCCCGAGGATCTCGTCAAGTACGGATTGATTCCCGAGTTCGTCGGCCGTCTGCCGGTGGTCGCCACGCTCGACGAACTGGACGAGGGCGCGCTGGTCAAAATCCTGACCGAGCCCAAGAACGCGATCACGCGCCAGTTCAAGAAGATGTTCGACATGGAAGGCGTGGAGATCGAGTTCCGCCCGGAAGCGCTCAACGCGATCGCCAAACGCGCGTTGAAGCGCAAAACCGGCGCGCGCGGTCTGCGCACGATTCTCGAGCAGGTGCTGCTCGACACCATGTACGAACTGCCTTCGCTGGAACATGTCAGCAAGGTCGTGGTGGACGAGGCGGTGATCAACGGTCAAGCCGAGCCGTACCTGATCTACCGCGGTAACCTGCAACAGCCGCTGATCGCGGCCGAGGGTGACGCCGCTTAAGTCGCGCCGCGCCGGTCCCGAATCAATGGCCCGCTCGTGGTGAGTATCGAACCGCGAACGGGCTTTGTTGTTCGCCCTTGGATACCACAAGGCGAACGGAATATCTTATTCCGGCTTGATCCCCGCGCTATCCGCCACCATTCTGTCGCCATGGGACCGGCGTCACCGGTCCGTGCTCGTCTCTTGTCCGGAAAACCCATGCAAAAAGAATCCTCCGAAGCCGTGATCGTGTCCTCCGAGATGCCGGTGCTGCCATTGCGCGACGTGGTGGTGTATCCGCACATGGTGATCCCGCTGTTCGTCGGCCGCGAGAAATCGATGAAGGCGCTGGAAGCGGCGATGGCCGGCAATCGGCAGATCCTGCTGATCGCACAGAAGGCGCCGGAGACCGATGACCCGCAGCCGGCCGATCTGCACACGGTCGGCACCATCGGCAGCGTGCTGCAATTGGTGAAATTGCCCGATGGCACCGTCAAGGTGCTGGTCGAGGGTGGTACGCGCGCACGTGCGATTTCGTTTGCCGAGCACGATGGCATGTTGCGCGCCCACACCGAAGTCTTGCAGTCCACCTATGAGCGTCCGCCGGCCGAACTGGAAGCCGCCGCGCGCATGTTGGTGGCGTTGTTCGAGCAACTGGTGAAACAAAGCCGCAAGCTGCCACCAGAAGTGCTGGCGAGTCTCTCGGGCATCGACGATCCCTCGCGGCTGGGCGACAGCATCGCCGCGCATCTTTCGGTGCGTTTGTCCGACAAGCAGAAGGCGTTGGAGACGGTCGATGTCGGCGCGCGGATGGAACTCCTGATCGGTCTGGTCGAGAGCGAAATGGATTTGCAGCAGGTCGAGAAGCGCATCCGCGGCCGGATCAAATCGCAGATGGAGAAAAGCCAGCGCGAGTATTACTTGAACGAGCAGATGAAGGCGATCCAGAAGGAACTGGGCGACCTCGAAGAAGGCACCAACGACATCGACGAGCTGGCCAAGAAGATCGAAGCCGCCGGAATGCCCAAGCCCGTGTATGCCAAGGCCAGGCAGGAATTCAACAAGCTCAAATTGATGTCGCCGATGTCGGCCGAGGCAACGGTGGT
>JALYTE010000200.1 GCA_030854435.1 Acidobacteriota bacterium
AAGAGCGTGTTGCGGTCCTCGACCATCACCAGGACCACGCCGCGCGCCGCGAGTTCGCCAATGTCCGAGTCCATCGACCAGGTGCGGTAGTTCGACCCCCAACCGTGCAAAAGCCATACGACCGGCAGTTTCGCGTCCGGAGGAATGGACTCGGGAAGCACGACGCGATAGGACATGTACCGGTTCTGCAACGCCTTGCTCTGCAAGACGACGTCCTCGAAACGCACACCGGCGGGAAGGCGCGGATGGTCTTCCGCATGGGTCGCCAGGGCGAGCAGCAATATGGCGCACAGGGCCGTCGAGAAAACACGCAAACACTTTGGCAGTGAGACATTCATCTCTACATCTTCGTCCGCGCGGAGCGTTGCGGCAAGGTCGTTGTGCCGGGTCGCATACGCCAAGTTAGCTGCGCGCTATGCGACCGCGAGCTGGTCGCGCGTCCTGCCGCCCAGCGAGACGCTGACGATCTTCGACACGCCCGGCTCCTGCATGGTGATGCCGTACATCACGTCGGCCTGCTCCATGGTGCGCTTGGAGTGGGTGATGACGACGAACTGCGTGGTCAGGGCAAGCTCGGCGATGAGTTTCGCGAAGCGGGCCACGTTGGTGTCGTCCAGCGGAGCGTCGACTTCGTCGAGAATGCAGAACGGCGCGGGCTGGAACTGGAAGATGCCGACCAGCAGCGAGAGCGCGGTGAGGGCCTTCTCGCCGCCCGAGAGCAGCAGGATGTTCTGCAACTTCTTGCCCGGCGGCGACGCCACGATGTCGATGCCAGAGGCGTCGGATTTGGAGTTGGCGGCAGCATCCGGATCGGTGAGCCGCATGTACGCCTGCCCGCCGCCGAAAAGTTTGGAGAACGTCTGGCTGAAGTTTTCGTTGATGACCTTGAACGCCTCGTCGAACTTCTCGCGCGAAACGTCGTCGATCTCCTTGATCGACGCCTGCGTGTTTTCGATGGAGTCGATCAGGTCGGTGCGCTGGGCTTCGAGGAAGCTGTGGCGGGCGGCGGTTTCGGTGTACTCCTCGAGCGCCATCATGTTCACCGGCCCCATCGCTTCAAGGCGCTGTTTGAGCGCGCGGGCGGCCTCTTCTTCGCTCACCAGAGCTTCGGCAGCGATGCGTTCGATGCTCGCATCGGAGCGCAGCGTAACGGGCTCGACAGCAAGGTCGTTGAGGCAGGTCTGCTCCATGTGTTCGACGTCGGAGGTCAGCTTGGCGGCGCGCGCGGCGAGTTGCGCGCGGGTCTCGCGAAGGTCCTCGGTTTCGTGGCGCAGCGCGCGCAGCTTCGCATCGAGTTCCATCACCTGCGCGCGAAGCCCGGTGGCCTGCGCGGAGAGCGTCGCACCTTCCGCCGTCGCCTGTGCTCGCGCCTCGGTGAGCTGCTCGTGCTGTAGTGCGAGTTGCGACGTTTCCTCTTCGCGCCGCTGGCGTTCGGCGGCGGCGGTGGCGAGTTGCTGGTCGAGTTGCGCGATGCGCTGGGCTTGCGCATCGAACACGCGAGAGGTCTGCTCGAAGTTGGCGTTCGCATTGCGACGGCGTTCTTCGAGGGCCGCGAGCGCAACGGCGGCGGCGCTGGCGGCTTGCTGCAACTCTTCGCGATTCGCGCGCAACGAGCCGATCCGGGAGTTGAGTTCGGCGATCTGGGCTTCGATCTGCGTGCGCTCGGCTTCGTGTTGCGCCGCTTCCTGCCGTTTGCGCGTGATGAGTTCCTGCTTCTCGCGGCGCGCATCGCGATTGCGCTCGCCGGTCAGTTGCCACTCCTGCAACCGGCGGTCGATGCGAGCGGTTTCGGCTTCCATCTGGCGCAGCGCGGCGCCGGAGTTGGCCGACTCGCGCTCGGCGTCGCGGCGTTCGTGATTTTTGCCGTCGAGCGTTGCGGTCAGCTCGTTGATTTCGCGCTGAAGTGCGAGCGTTGCGAGGTCGGTTTGCGAAAGCTCGACTTCGACATTCGCGATCTTTTTCTGTATCTCGCCGAGCTCGCGTTTCAGGGCCAGCGGGCCTTGTTCGCGAGTGCGCCCGCCAGTGACGGTGACGTTGTGGAACGTCTCGCCGGTGGGGGAGAGGAAGAAGGCTTGCGGATGCTCGGTCGCGAGGCTGCGGGCCGATTCGCTGTCCAGCGTGACGAAACCGTTGCGGAGTTTGGGCAGGATCGATTCGAGGGAGTTCCCAAAGCCGTTGAGCACGCGAATGCAGTCGCGCAGGGCGACTGTGCCAACCGGCGTCCGTTCAACATTGTCGGGTAGCCCATCTTCGCCGACGGCTTCATCCTCGGCCACGGTGGGTCCTGCCGCCGAAGGCGTGGGGTGGATGAGGAACGTGGCGCGGCCGGCGACGTCGCTCTGCAACATGCGCATGCCTTCGTCGGCGGCGTTCCAACTCTTGACCACGATGAAGTTCAACTCGTCGCGCAGGAATTCGTCCACGACGCTTTCATACTTGCCGTCGACTTCGAGGAAGTCGGCCAACGTTCCGACGGCCCCCAGGTTGTTGCCCTGCGCGGCGTCGGCGCGCTGCGCGTTGACGCGGAAGATATTGCGCACCGTGTCGGTGGAATAACTGTGCTCGCGGATGAGCGCTTCGAGCGACCCGCGACGGCCGAGTAGCGTTGCAAGCTCGCCGCGCAACTCGTCGCCTCGGCGCTTGGATTCCGTCTCTTCGCCGCGGCGCGTGTCCGTGCGCTGGCGGAGTTCATTGATGTCTGCTTCGAGGCGTTGCAGGCGTTCGGTCACGCCCTCGAAGGAGAGTGCGATCTGTCCGCGCTGCAGGCCGAGGGCTTCAAGTTCGATGCGGGCGTTTTCCGACTCCGAAGCCAGTCGCTCGCTCTCGCGTTCGAGGCCCGAGAGCGCGGCCCCGGCCTGCGCTTCTTCATTGCCGGCCTGCGCCGCGCGCTGCATGACGTGCATCGCGTTGCGGCGGCGCTCTTCGGTCTGCTGCTCGGCCGCGGCGAGCGCGTGGACGGCGTCGTTCGCCTGCTGCGCTTGCTGTTGCGCGTTCGCGTGCGAGACTTCGGCTTCGGCGGTCGCGTTTTCGAGGAAGCTGCGCTGCTGCTCGCGCTCTCCAGAGAGAGTTTCAAGCTGCGCGCGGGCACTGCCCAACTCTTCCTCGCCTGACGCCAGACGCTGCGTGAGGTCGGCGACGCGGTCGGCGTTCGACGCCGTGCGGGCGGTGATGCGTTCGAGTTCGACGGCGCTCTGGTTGGCGCGCGCCGCGGCTTCGCGGACCTGTTGGTCGAGTTCGTAACCCTTCGCGACGCCGCTGGTGTGCTCGACGTCCATGGCTTCGAGCGCGGTGGCCTGGGCGTCGATCTGCGCGCCGAGCCGGGCGATCTCGACGGAGATGGCGACCTGTTCCGTGTCCATCTGAGCCAGTCGGCTGGCCAGCACGACGCGCAGCTTGCCGCGCAGTTCTTCGCGCAGCGCGACGTAGCGTTCCGCCTTCGCGGCCTGGCGCTTCAGCGTGTTCATCTGCCGCGTGACTTCATCGAAGATGTCGTTCACGCGCGAGAGGTTTTGCCGCGCCGATTCCAAACGCGATTCCGCCAGACGCTTCTTGGTTTTGAAGCGCGTAATGCCTGCGGCCTCTTCGATGATCGACCGCCGCTCGAGCGGCTTCGACGAAAGCAGTTGCCCGATGCGCTCCTGGCCGATGATGGCATAGGTTTCGCCGCCCAACCCGGTGCCCATGAAGATGTCCTGGATGTCGCGCAGGCGGCAGATTTTGCCGTTGAGCAGGTACTCCGAGTCGCCGCTGCGGAACAGGCGGCGAGTGATGGTGATTTCGCCCGCGCGAATGGGAGAGCGGCCGAATTTGCGGCGACGAATCTTGAGGACGACATTGTTGGAGATGTCGTGAGTGGCATGGCCTCCGCGTTGCTCTTCGTCTGCGTCGATGACCCCGGCCGCGGCGGCGATTTCTTCCGGCGTGGAGTGCTCGTGCAGCACCTTCCGCTTCTTGCCGTCCGGCGCCTCGTAGGTAGTCCCGGGCTGCGCTTCGGCGACCGCTTCTTCGGTTTCTTCGGCGGCCTCGCGGCGGGCGTCGGCTTCGTCCCAATCGCCTGCAATTTCCGTGACGCGCTTTCCATCCGCTTTTCCATCAGCGACGACCAGTTCCGGACCGTGGCCCGCGTCGTCGTAAATGTCGGGGTCCACCAGCGTCAGCGAGACCTCCGCCATGCCCGTCGCCTTGCGGTCGCGCGTGCCCGCGAAGATGACGTCTTCCATCTTGAGGCCGCGCAAGCTCCGCGCCGATTGCTCGCCCAACACCCATGTAATGGCGTCCGAGATGTTCGACTTTCCGCAGCCGTTGGGGCCGACGATCGCGGCGATGCCGTGGCCCGCGAGTTGCACTTCGGTGCGGTCGCAGAACGATTTGAAGCCGAGGATCTGGACTTTGCGGAGCTTCAGCACTGGGCAGCACCTCTATCTGGTCATTCGACTGCGAAGCGCACTCAATGGCCGTCCGCAGCCTGGTTGAATCGTATCGCCCCGACTCAACAGAATCAACATACCGCCGCTAGATATTGTGGATAAAGCGTCCGCATCGCAATATATGGGGTTGGACAAGCGGTACGGCCCAATTTTAAGCGAAGACAGGTTGGGCGTGAAGGCGGAATGAAAATGAATGCCAAGAAATCAAACTGCCGTAGCTTATGATCGTGCTTGCTGCGTCTAACTTGCTATTAGAGCAACAGCGTTTCTATAATCTGCATCATCACCCTACGTCCCGAACGGTCGGAGATCACAGGGGGACGACCGCACACACGATTGCGCACGCAGTATTTTCAAATCACACATAGATTTTCGAGGAGTGTTTTCCATGAAGAAGGTCGTACTTGCTTCTCTGCTGGCCGTTGCCAGCGCCCTGCCGTTGGTGCAACACGGCTTCGCTCAGGCGGCGGCCCCCGCCGCCGCAGGACAGGTCCAGATGTCGGCAGAGGAGTACGCCGCCTACAACAACGCCAAGACCCAGACCACGCCCGCCGCCCAGGCCACCGCGTGGGAGGCTTATCTGAAGGCCTATCCGCAATCGGCGGTGAAGGCCGACGCGCTGCAGCAATTGCTGTTTGCCGTCAGCCAGGGAGCGGACAACGCCAAGACGCTCGACGTTGCCGACCGCTTGCTCCAGGTCGATCCCAACAACTTCTACGCTTTCGTCTTCGAGGTTTCGCTGCGCCGCGGCACTGCGGACGCTACCACCGACGCCACCGCGAAGCAAAGCGGATTGGACGCTGCCGCCGACTACGCGCGCAAGGGCCTGGCGGCGACCAAGCCCAAGGACACCAGCGACGCAGACTTCACGGCGCTCAAGGCCAAGGGCTACCCGGTCTTCTACTCCGCGATCGGGACCGCCGCGCTGAACCGGAAAGATTCGCCCGCAGCGATCTCCGCGTTCAAGTCGGAGCTGGGCGCTGTGCCGCTGGCGCAAACGATCGCGCCCGGGCTGCAATTGCAGGACACCTACTTCCTGGCGAGCGCGTACTACGGGTCGACTCCGCCCGACTACCTGAACTGCACCTATTACGCCGCGCGCGCGATGAGCTACGCTCCGGAGCCTTACAAGACGACGTTCAAGGCGCTCGCCAGCTACTGCTACCACAAGTACCACGGCCCCAACGACGAGGGCTTCGACGCCATGGCTGCGGTCGCGAAGGACAACCTAACGCCGCCTGCGGGCTTCACCGTCAAGGCAGCGCCGAAACCGGCCGACATCGTCGCCAATTTGATTGCGACCACACCCGACCTGGCCGCGCTCGCGCTTTCGGACAAGGAGTACGTGCTGCAAAATGGGCGTCCCGCGGCCGAGGCCAGCCCCGCCGTCCCCGCCCAACCGGCGACCGATACGACACCGGCCGTTGTCGCCAAGCCTGCGGTCGAAGCTAGACCTTCGGATGCGGACAAGGTCTTCGACACCATCAAAGGCAAGTCGGTCGAGATTCCCGACGCGCTGGTGGTCGAGGCGACCGCCGACCAGGTGAAGGTCGCGGTGTCGGAGGACGCAGTGCAGGGCAAGACGGCGGACTTCGCCTTCAACATGAAGGAACCGCTCAAGACGGTCCCCACTGTTGGGTCGAAGGTAAC
>JALYTE010000389.1 GCA_030854435.1 Acidobacteriota bacterium
AATAAATGCCCGTGACGGCGTAGCGCGATTTCGGCTTCAGGGGTTTTTCTTCGAGCGATAGGGCGTGGCCTGCCGCGTCGAACTCGACCACACCGTAGCGTTCGGGATCGTTGACGGCGTAAGCGAAGATGGTCGCGCCGTGGGTTTGGGCGGCGGCTTCGCGGAGGGTCTTCGCAAAGTCGTGGCCGTAGAAGATGTTGTCGCCGAGGACGAGGCAGCAGCCTTCGCCCGCGAGGAAATTTTCGCCGATAAGGAAGGCCTGGGCCAGGCCGTCGGGGGAGGGCTGGACGGCGTATTGGAGCGCGATGCCCCACTGTGCGCCCGTGCCGAGAAGCTGCTCGAAACGCGGCGTGTCGGCGGGCGTGGAGATGATGAGGATGTCGCGGATTCCGGCCAGCATGAGCGCGGAAAGCGGGTAGTAGATCATCGGTTTGTCGTAGACCGGGAGGAGTTGCTTGGACACCGCTTGCGTGACCGGATGCAGCCGCGTGCCCGAGCCGCCGGCGAGAATGATGCCCTTCATGGTGTGCCTGATTCTATGATGTCTGCGCGCCTGGCGTAGTTTGTTGTGAGCCATTGCTGGTAGGCGCCGGAGGTCACGCTCTCGATCCAGGCGGGGTTGTCGAGATACCACTCGACTGTCTTGCGCAGGCCGGTTTCAAAGGTTTCGATGGGTTGCCAGCCGAGTTCGGATTGGATTTTGCGGGCGTCGATGGCGTAGCGGCGGTCGTGGCCGGGGCGGTCTGCGACGCTGCGGATGAGGCTGGCGTGCGGGGCGTGCGGCGAGTTGGGCAGAAGCTCGTCGAGTAGAGCGCAGAGGGTCTGGACGACGGCCAGATTGGTGGGTTGATTGCCGCCGCCGATGTTGTAGGTTTCGCCGATGCGGCCGCGGTCGAGCACGGCGCGGATTGCGCTGCAATGGTCGGCGACGTAGAGCCAGTCGCGGACTTGCTGGCCGTCGCCGTAGACGGGCAGGGGCTTGCCGGCGAGGGCGTTGACGATCATGAGCGGAATGAGTTTTTCGGGGAATTGGAAGGGGCCGTAGTTGTTGGAGCAGTTGGTGATGAGCGCGGGTAGGCCGTAGGTGTGATGCCAGGCGCGGACGAGGTGGTCGGAGGCGGCCTTGGAGGCGGCGTAGGGGGAGTTGGGCTCGAAGCGCGTGTGCTCGTGGAAGGCTGCGGCGTCGGGGGCGAGCGAGCCGTACACCTCGTCGGTGGAAACGTGGAGGAAGCGGAAGCGGGTCTTGTCCGCGAGCGAGTCGAAGTGGGCGCGGGCGGCGCGGAGGAGGTTGAAGGTGCCCTCGATGTTGGTGCGGAGGAAGGCTTCGGGGCCACGGATGGAGCGGTCGACGTGGGTCTCGGCGGCGAAGTGGACGATGGCGGTCGGGCGGTATTTTGCGAGGGTCGTCGCGACGAGTTCGGCGTCGCAGATGTCGCCGTGGAGGAGGACGTAGTTGGGGTTGGATTTTAGAGAGGCGAGGTTGGCGGGGTTGCCGGCGTAGGTGAGGAGGTCGAGGTTGACGACTCCCGTCGGCTGGCCGGTGGCGAACCAGTCGAGGATGAAGTTCGAGCCGATAAATCCGGCGCCGCCGGTGACCAGTATCCAGTTATCGTTATGCAAAGCAGTCCAGCCTTGGGTTTTATTGTAGCGAATGGATAGAAGGTTTTAAATGGCGCAGAGATTTGTGAATGCAGCGATCTCTCCACTTCGCTGCGCTTCGGTCGAGATGACAATCCTGAGAGAGTCGTGCAAGATGGGGCGTCTGAGTGACGACGGTTTGAGGATTTAGGAGAAGGCCTGGATGCCGGTGATGGCGCGGCCGAGGATGAGGCCGTGGATGTCGTAGGTGCCTTCGTAGGTGTTGACGGATTCGAGGTTCTGGGCGTGGCGCATGACGTGGAACTCGGCGGAGATGCCGTTGCCGCCGTGGATGTCGCGGGCGGCGCGGGCAATGTCTAGAGCTTTGCCGCAGTTGTTGCGCTTGAGCAGAGAGATGAGTTCGGGCGAAAAACGGTGCGCGTCGATGAGGCGACCAAGTTGAAGTACACCTTGAAGTCCTAGCCCTATCTCAGTCTGCATGTTGGCAAACTTGGTCTGAATGAGCTGCGTAGCGGCGAGGGGGCGGTTGAATTGTTTGCGGTCGAGGGCGTATTGGCGGGCACGGTGGAAACAGTCTTCGGCGGCTCCCATGACACCCCAAGAAATGCCGTAGCGAGCGCGGTTTAAGCAGCCGAACGGGCCGGAAAGGCCGGTGGCATTGGGCAGGAGGGCGTCGGTTTGGACTTCGACGTCGCGCATGACGATCTCGCCGGTGATGGAGGCGCGGAGGGAGAGCTTGCCTTCGATTTTTGGGGCGGTGAGGCCGGGCGTTCCCTTGTCGAGGACGAAGCCGCGAATGGTGCCTTCGAGTTTTGCCCAGACGACGAAAACGTCGGCGATGGGGGAGTTGGTGATCCAGGTTTTGGTGCCGTTGAGGCGATAGCCGCTGGGGGTCTTGACGGCGTGTGTGGTCATCGAGCCGGGGTCGGAGCCAGCGTTGGGTTCGGTGAGGCCGAAACAGCCGATGAGTTTTCCGGAGGCGAGGCCGGGGAGGTACTTTGTGCGTTGCGCTTCGGAGCCGTACTCGTGGATGGGGAACATGACGAGTGAGGATTGGACGCTCATCATGGAGCGGTAGCCGGAGTCGACGCGCTCGATTTCGCGGGCGATGAGGCCGTAGGCGACGTAGCTCGAGTCCGAGCCGCCGTACTCTTCGGGGAGGGTCGCGCCAAGCAGGCCGAGCGCGCCCATTTCGGTGAAGATGGTGGGGTCGGTGCGCTCGTCGCGGTAGGCCTCGAGGACGCGGGGGAGGAGCTGCTCCTGGGCGTAGCGGTGGGCGGTGTCGCGGGTCAGGCGCTCTTCGTCGTTGAGTTGGGAGTCGAGGTCGAAGGGGTCGGCCCACTGGAAGGGCTTGCGGGATTTTTTGGGTTGGGTCGTCATAAGGGCGCACTATCGACGATAAAGCAAAAGGGGTCGGACCGTGGGGATGGGGCCGAAGTGGGCGAAATACGGGGTCCTTCCCCTTCACTGCGCTTAGGGTCAGGATGACGGCGAAAAACAAGCAACGGCAAGAGCAACAGCAGGTTCCCTACGGGAATGACAGAAAGAAAAGCAAGTGCAA
>JALYTE010000402.1 GCA_030854435.1 Acidobacteriota bacterium
CGCCGGCATGTACGACGGCACGGTCGGCGTGCTGGGCGGGTTGGAGGCCATGCGCTCTCTGAGAGAAGCAGGTTTCAAGCCGCGCCGTTCCATCGAGACGCTCATGTTGACCAGCGAAGAGCCGACGCGATTCGGCATCGGCTGCATCGGCTCGCGGCTGCTCTGCGGTGTGCTCGACCCGAACACAGCAGATGCGCTGCACGATCGTCTGCCCGAAACCGAACCGACCGCTCGCGAGGGGCTGACGCTGCAACAGGTCCGCGAAAGCGCGGGCTTTCACGGCGACCTCGCAAGCGTGAAGCTCTCACAGGAGAGCTACAGCGCTTGGGTCGAGTTGCACATCGAGCAGGGGCCGCTGCTGGAGCGCGAAGGAATCCAGCTCGGCATCGTCACGGGAATCGCTGCACCAGCGAGCTATCGCTACACCGTCGAAGGCTTTGGCGGACACGCGGGTGCACTGCTGATGCCCGACCGCCGCGATGCGCTGTGCGCGGCCGCGGAGATGGTTCTTTCGGTCGAGCGCCACGCGCTCGCCGCCAATGCGAAGTCCGGCGGCGTGGACACGGTCGCCACGATCGGCACTGTCGCGGTGCATCCGGGCGCGGTGAATTCCGTGCCCTCGCGCGTGACGTTGATGCTCGATATTCGCGATACCGACGTCGCGCGGCGCGATGCGGTGATGCAGGCGTTCCACGCGGATATCGCAGACATTGAGCAGAGGCGCGGCGTAAAGGTCGGCGAGGAGTCCATCAATGTCGACCGGCCCGCGCAAAGTTCGACGCACATCGTCGACACGCTCGAAGCCGTCTGCAAGTCAGAGGGCGTAAGTTATAAAAAAATGGTGAGCCGCGCGTATCACGACTCGAACTTCATGGCCCGTGTCGCGCCAATCGCGATGCTTTTTATCCCCTGCCGCGCGGGCGCTTCGCACCGGCCCGACGAATACTCCACTCCCGAGGCCATCGCACTCGGCACGCGCGTGCTGGCGTTGACGCTGGCAAGACTCGCGGCTGAATAAGCGCATCCTACCGAACGAACATGCCAATTCAATCCCTCAATCCGGCGACTGGAAAACTCCTCCGCAGCTTCGACTCGCTCTCTGCCAACGCGCTCGAAGTCCGTCTCGCCATCGCCACCGCGGCGGCGAGGACCTACCCACTCGAACCCATCGAGCATCGCGCGTTCTGGATGCGTCGCCTTGCCGCTCTGCTCGAAAGCGACCTAGAAGAGCTGGCTGTCACGATGACCGCGGAGATGGGGAAAACGCTCGTTTCCGCGCGCGCCGAAGTGAAGAAATGCGCGACCGCCTGTAGCTTTTACGCCGCGAACGGCGAACGCATTCTCGCCGAAGAGTCGATTCCTACCGGCCACGCCCAGAGCTATGTGCGTTGGGAACCGCTGGGGGTGGTGCTCGCCGTCATGCCTTGGAACTTTCCGCTGTGGCAGGTGTTTCGGTTTCTCGCTCCGGCGTTGATGGCTGGCAATGTCGGGCTGTTGAAACATGCGTCGAATGTGCCGCAATGCGCGCTCGCGATTGAAGCGCTGGTGCGACGCGCGGGGTTTCCTCGCGGAGCGTTTCAAACGTTGCTGATCGAGGCCAGCCATGTGGAACATGTGCTCGCCGATGAGCGAGTCGCCGCTGTTACCGTAACGGGTTCCGAAGCCGCAGGCCGCGCGATTGCCGCACAGGCCGGGTGGCTGATCAAGAAAACGGTGCTTGAACTGGGCGGATCCGATCCCTTCATCGTGATGCCGTCGGCAAACTTCGACGACGCCGTTGCGAACGCGGTGAAAGCGCGCTGCATCAACAACGGCCAGTCCTGCATCGCCGCCAAACGTTTCATCGTCCATGACGATATTTACGACCGCTTCGAAGCGGCGTTTGTCGAAGGCATGCAAGCGCTGCGCGTGGGCGACCCGATGGACGAGAACACAGACATTGGACCGCTGGCGACCCGGCAAATTGTCGACGACCTTCTCGCCCAGGTACTGGCTGCAACGTCCGCCGGTGGACGCGTGCTTACGGGCGGCGACCGGCTCGTGGGCGACGGCAACTACTTTGCGCCGGCGGTGATTGCTGGCGTAGCGCGAGACGCGGCAGTGTGCCACGAAGAAATCTTTGGACCCGTGGCGTTGCTGTTCCGCGCGGCCTCGCTGGATGAGGCCATCGAAATAGCAAACGATACGCCCTTCGGCCTGGGCGCCAGTGCCTGGACCGCCGACCCCCAGGAGCAACTGAGGTTCGTCACGGAACTACAATGTGGAGGCGTGTTTCTGAACACGCCCGTCGCGAGCGATCCGAGGCTGCCGTTCGGAGGCATCAAGCGGTCGGGCTATGGGCGGGAGTTGAGCGCGGCCGGAATGCGTGAGTTCTTGAATGCGAAGACAATCGTCGTCGCCTAAATTCAGGTCCTGAAAAAACCACAGGGCATCCGGCGCTCTCCAAAGCGCCTGATACCCTGCGAATGTCCGATCAGCCCTACTGCCCAAGAAAACTAAGCCAATAGCCGTTTCTTCATGAAACCTGCACCGACAAGGACCGCGGTCCCGAGCAGCGCGATGCTCGAAGGTTCCGGGACGGGGCCACCGTTCGGGATTCCATTTCCAGGAGCGGACAACGTTCCGCTACCGGAGTAGCTAAAGCCGTTTGTTGCGTTGCCATTCTCTGTGAAGCTCACGTTGAAGCTGGCGGAGTTCGGTTGGAAGCCAGCCAACGCCCCACTGGGAGTGAATGTACCGAGCAGATAAAAATCCACGCTGCTGGATCCCTTCTTTTTTCCATTCGTGACGACAATCGGGTTTTTGGTTTCGGTAAACGTTCCAAAACCGGCGATGGTGAAGTCGAACGGACTCACGCCATTGCCGCCGTTGACGCCACTTGGATAGAGCGTCGCGCCGCTGACAGGCGTGAACATCGGGACACCGAAGAAGGCACCGGTGCCATTCATCTGACTGATCAGGCCTATGGTATACGAGAGGGTCTGTACGCCGCTGATTGGTTTGAGAGACGAGTTCGCCGGGGCGACCGTCACATTGAACAAAGCGATCGAATCACTTCCCTTAACGGGTGTGGCATTGGCGGCGAACGGTGCTGCTGCCAATGCTCCTACGAGGGCTAAACGGACAATCAAGTTTTTCATTGTAGTTCTCCTGGGTTGAAAAGTCTGGGCCGATGACGCTTTAGATTAGCACGTCTTCTTTCGAGACGTACCACTTTTGGGGAATCAACAGTATGAGAAGTATGAACGATTACGCCCCCCAGAAGTTGCTCCAGCCCAATAATTTTAAAGATTGATTTCACCTTACGAAATCTTTGTTTACTCTAAAAATGTCGCGCCCAGACGCAATTTTGGACTTCAAGCGACGCTGCGGCGGACGATTCCGGGATTTTCTCAGGCTGTGGCCGTAGATTGCGGAGGCGGCGCGGGCGCGGGCGGTTGATGCAGCGCTCCCAGGATGCACTGATAGAGCTTGTTGCGGCGGTCGAAGCGATCGGCCGCGCGCGTCACATAGCGCACCACCAGGTCGACATTCTGGCCCGAGGGACGAAGATTGACCTCGGGTTGCGCCGTGAAGTGGCTCAGCCCGTGGCGTTTGGAGGCCTGCTGCCACTCCGCCTCGGCCCGTTTGCTGTCCTCGCCCGTTTCATCCGAGACGACCTTTTGGATCCGCGTGACTGCGGCATAGCTGTCTTCCCCTGCGGGCACGGTCACGGTCAACTCGTCCCACATCCACTGCCCTGCGGTCGAAAAATTGAAGAACTGTCCGCTGATCGCGAACTTGTTGTTGAAGGCCACGCGCCTTCCCGTAGGGTGTCCCTTTGCCGTCCAGTTCCCCGTTTCGAGCAGCGTCGTTCGGAACAGACCGATGTCCACGACCTCGCCTGCCACGGCGTTGATCTCGACCACGTCGCCGATACTGATTCCGCTGCGCCCCATCAGAACGAACCAGCCGACAAAGGCGAGAATGAAATCCTGGAGCGCGACCGTGAGGCCCGCGGTCGCGAGGCCAATAAACGTCGTCACATGACTCGGCGCGCCGAAGACGACCTGCAGAATGCCGAGCAGGGCCAGCACCTGCACCACGATCCGTGCGATCCGCCCCAGCGTTCGCACCCGCCGTTGGTCGAGCGAATCCCGCTCGGCAAAGCGGCTCGCCACGGCACTTAAAAATATCGCCACGATCAGAATGATTCCGATCTCCATCATCTGCACCAGGATCAAGTGCAGCAGCGTCCGGCGTTGCAAGGCGATCTGCGCGGCCCACTTGCCGTAGACTTCGGCGAGTTGCCGGTGGGTGGCGAGGCGGTCGTTGGAAATGCCGACCAACTCGCGCTGTAGGCTGCTCCGTTTGAGCGCCGCGACCCGATTGCCCGCGGCCGTCCGCGCCGGATTGCCTGTCGCCGGCTGAGGAAGTTTGGCCTCGGCTTCGAGACCGTTGTGCTGGGCGACCAGTTTTTCCGCATCGTACACGGCGGCCGCTTTGGCCTCCAGCACCAGGGCGTAGCGCACCTTCTGGCGGTGCCACGCGCCGAGCAGGCCAGCCAGCGTGCTGTAGCGCTGCGCCGCCACCACGGCCACTTCCCCGATGCCGCCTGCGTCATACTTCTTCATTTCGACTTCGCGGGCCGCAAGCTCCTGCTGAATGTCGCCGCGCTTGTCCCCCGATGCCCGCGCCAAATTGTCGCGAGCATCGTTGAGTTGGTCCTGGTCCAACCCGAGTTGCGCTTTGGCGACTTCCAGATCGTCTCCGTCCTTGGGCGTCAGGTCCTTGACCGAAGCCGTGTCCGACGCCACCAGACCTTCTAACATCGTGACATTCTGTTGAATGGCGAGGGCCTCGCCGGTGAGCACGGGGCGGCGCAGGTTGGCCTCGCGCAACGCGGCGGCGAAGGCCTGATCGACCTCATGGTCGGCGAGCCGCTCGGCCTGCCGGGCGTACCCGAGTTCTTCCTGCGTGACGGCCAGCGCCGTCAGCGCCGCGGCCGTCTTCCACGGCGTCTGGTCGACCAGAGTGGCGCTGCCATTTGACTCCACGCTGCTTTGCCGGTGCAGGAAGGGCAAGTCGGCCATGGCCTCGTTGGTCCGCCAGATGAACACGCCGCAAGCGACCAGGGCGACCGCAATCAGCAACAGGAACGTCGCGGCAAATCGACCGAAAAGCGGGCGTTTGACTCTATCGACGACGTTTGCTCCCACCCCACCCCGGCTGGCCGACGCAGCCTTCAAGTCGGCGGCATTTTCGCCCTCATTTTCGCCCTCGCCCTCATTTTCGCCCTCATTGCTCATCTCGCTCGTTCTCGCATCTGGAGGTCCGCTTTCGCTCGGCTGCGCCGGTTGACTAAAACCTGTTGGATGCGCGGCTAGCCCTATCGCCAAATCCGAACCTGCTCC
>JALYTE010000405.1 GCA_030854435.1 Acidobacteriota bacterium
ATCCAGGTCATGCAGCGGCTTGAAAACATCAACGAAGTCGGCCGCGGAATCGCCGTCGCCTTCGTCGCGACCATCTACGGCGTGGGCGCGGCCAACCTGCTTTTCCTGCCCATCGCCGGTCGCATCAAAATCCTGGTCGAACGCCGACAGGTCCTGCGCGAACTCATGCTCGAAGGCGTTCTTGCCATCGTCGAGAAAACCAACCCCAGGGTCCTCGAAGCCAAACTCTCCGTCTACCTCGCCAAACCCATCCCTCTCACTCTGGCAGGCAAATGAAGCGTCGCGCCAAACGCCACGAGCACGCCAACCACGAGCGTTGGCTGGTCTCCTACGCCGATTTCATGACGCTGCTCTTCGCGCTCTTCGTCGTTCTCTTCGCGTCCTCTCGCCACAATGAGCACGCCATCAAGCAGGTCTCCTCTGCGGTCAAAAACGGTTTTCAAAAAATGGGCGCATTCTCCGGCAGCGCCGCCGACGCAGAGACCACCCCGTCTCCCGCACCCGCCCCAGCCGTCAAATCCGGCATCGACCTACTCGAACTCCAGCGTCAACTCCAAAAGGCCCTCGGCAAGGAAATCGAACATCAGGAAGTCGCCCTCAAAATGACGCCCGAAGGTTTCGTCATCAGCCTCCACGAGCTCGGCTTCTTTGCCAGCGGCGACGCGCATCTCCTGCCCGGCGCCCAGGAGAAAATCACGCGCATCGCCACGGTCCTCATGCAATACGGCCTCGACATGCGCATCGAAGGCCACTCCGACAACGTCCCCATCCACAACGCCACCTACGCGTCCAACTGGGAGCTTTCCACTGCGCGCGCCACGGCCGTCGCCATGATGCTGCTCAACGACGCCGGCTTCGACCCTAAACGAATGTCCATCGCGGGCTACGGCGAATACCACCCCACCGCCTCCAACGACACCGCCTCGGGCCGCTCCGCCAACCGCCGTGTCGACATCGTCATCGTCGCCGTAGACCCCCACAGCCCGTAGAGCACGTCCCAATTTGAACTTGTCATCCTGAGCGCAGCGAAGGACCTGCTTTTGTCGTTGCTCTTGCTTTTCTTTCTGTCATTCCCGCAGGGAACCTGCTGTTCGCTTACGACAACAACGCTTTCGCCAGCGTCCCCATCACCGCAGGCGCGCTAATCGATTCCACATCCTGGTGATACGCCCCGGTAAAAAGTTTACGAATCAGCGCATGACGAATCCACGTCTCCGCCCCAAACCGTAGCGTCAAAATATTCCCCCGCCGATTCACAACAGTAAACGGGATCGCGATCTGGCCCTCTCCAATTCCCGGCCCGTGAGCGCCAAGCACCAGCTTCGCCGGCCCGAGCAACCCTTCCCACCCCTCCGCGCTATACACCGCCGCGCCCCCCAGCGAAATGTCGTTCAATGTACAAGCAATCTCAACCCCCGAACCGCTCTCCTCCGAATCCGAGAATCCCGACAGCCGCACCATACCGCGCTCACTGGTCTTGAACCGCTCGTCCCGTCGCCGATGCGGCAGTTCCACGCACGCCAGCGCCGCCAGCGTCAGCATCGCCGAGTTGAACAGCGACCAGAAAATATTTGACGAATACCCCTGCGCCCCATGCGCCTTACTGAAGTGCGCAATGTGCAGGAACACGCCCAAAATCGTCAGCCCCGCCATCAGCACGAACGGCCACAGCAGCAGCCATTGAATCGTCACCCCGTTGGTCGAAACGCCTTTGGCCGTCACCTTGAACGGCCGCCCAAACGGTCGAATCAGCCCCGTTGCCACCGTCCTGCAAATCACGAACGCCGTCAATATCTGCGTAATGTCCGTCATGATCGGCAACACGCGATTACCCGCCAGATAGTTCATGAAGATGAGGTTGGCGACCACCATCGGCCCCATCCACAACAGCAACTCGGCACCCGTCGCGTGCAGCACCGCCGTCCCCGTAAACCAGTACAGCATGGGCGCCGACAGCAGCATCAACTTGAACGCCGCGCCCGATACCCAATACAAAACCGTGTCGAAAAACGCGATGCGATTGATCGGCGTCAACCTTCCCGGGCCGAGAAACGACCAGCGCGTAAATATCTGCTGAATCGCTCCCAGACACCAGCGCGAGCGCTGCGAAATAAAGTCCACCAGCGACTCCGGCGCGAGTCCCAGCGACAACCGCTCGTTGAGAAAAATGGTGCGGTACCCATGCTCGCCAAACTTGAACGACGTGAGCATATCTTCGGTCACCGTTTCGACGGCCATGCCTCCCGCAGCCTCGAACGCGGCCGTCCGAAACACCGCTGAGGTCCCACAACAAAACGCCGCTCCCCAGGCGTCTTTGGACGGCATCAGCACATTGAAAAAAAACCTCTGTTCATCCGGCCACACCGCCGAGCACAGCAGATTGGACTGAACCGGATCCGGATTGAAAAAGTGCTGCGGCGTCTGCACAATCCCCACCCCGAGATCGTCAAATAACCCTAACGTGCGCTTCAAAATATCGCGATGGGGCACAAAGTCCGCATCCAGCAGCAAAAAGAAATGCGGCGGCCGATCGCTCGCCAACGCGTGGGCCAGGCCATTGTTCACGTTGCCGGCCTTGGCGTGCTTGCCCTTGTTGCGCGCCACATAATGCACGCCCAGCGACTCGGCCAACTCCTTCACCCACGCGCGGTTTCCATCGTCGAGTATCCACACCCGATGGTCGGGATGGTCGATGGCCAGCGCCCCCACCATCGTCCGCTCCAGAATGTCGCGCGCCTCGTTATACGTCGCAATGAACACGTCTGTCGGCGAATTCCCCAGCGCAGAGTTGGCATGTGCGGTCGCCTGAGCGCTCCGCGATATCGTGCGCGACATGAACAGGTACACCAGCATCGAGCCGACCAGCGTACACATCTCAATGCCCAGAAACGTCCCCGAATACACATGCTGCAAAACGTTCTGATGCTGCGGCGCCGTAAACAGCACGCGCCAGTAGATATAACGCAGCGTAATCGCAACGCACACCACCGACGCCGCCACCCGCGCAAACCGCGACGCCGTTCCGAAAACTTCAAACAGAACGATAAGCAGACCCGCGATGAACAACAACGCGGTCCACGGATAGAGAGTAATCATTGTGTCAATCGCATTTCGTTTTGCCGTTGCTGTTGCTTTTCTTTCTGTCATTCCCGTAGGGAATCTGCTTCTTCTTTTGCTGTTGCTTTTGCCGTTGCTTGTTTTCGCCGTCATCCTGAGCGCAGGCGAAGGTCCCTCGTATTTCGCTCGTCGCTAGAACATCTCCCGCATCCAACGCGAAGCCACATTGCTCGCATTGGTAGGAATCAACACCCGTGCCGTCCTCCCCACCAAACAGCCCTGCGCCGACCCAGCCCGCGCCGCCGCGTCCATCCCAATCAGCACCGTCGCCAACTGCTGTGTACTGTCCCTGACCGGAAACGCGGCCAGCTTCTGGTCAGGGTCCGCGCTCGACTGCCGCTGCGGATCGCCCGAAACCGAAAGCACCGTCCCTCCGCGGTCGAACGACTCGCCGCTCAGCCGAAACTGCGCGCGCCGCCCCAACGCAACGTCCGGCAGACGGTCCTGCGGAATCTCCGCCAGCAAAAATTGTCGATTGCAATCGATCAGCGAAAGAATCGTATCCCCCGTCGCCGCGCGTTCGCCATTGATCGACTGTAGCTTCCAAACCAACCCCGAAATCGGCGATCGCAACTCCGACTGCCGCAACGCCGTCGCGTTCGACACCTCGCGCGCCAACCCAGTCTCTTCGCGCACGCGAGACGCCGCCAACCGCCCCGAAATCTCCACCAGCCGCATCGAAATTTCATCCGCCCGTTGCCGCGAATACGAGACATCGCCGCCCGCTCCGGCTTCGGAAAGCGTGCCATGCGAGGCCGCCCGCACCTGCGCCCGCGCGCTTGAAACCTCCGCCTGCTGCGCCGCGACCTGTTCCACGGCAATCTGCTGCGCGAACACCAGCTTGTCGAACTCGGCGTTTGAAACCACGCCCGCATCGTGCAACTGACGACTCCGCCCAAGCTCCACATTGGCCTGACGCAGCGCAATCTCCCGCGCACTCAACACCCGCTCGGCCTCGGCCGCCTGCTGCGAAAGCCGCGCGCCGACCGCTGAAATGTGTTCGCCCGCGCGCGCCAAAAGCGCCTCGCGCTGCCCCACCAAAGCGTCCCGTTCCGCCGCCAACGCCACGGCCGTCGCCTGCCCTTCATCCTCCAACGTCTGAATCGCGCCCACATTTTGCCGGCTCGCCTGCGTATTGTTCAGCCGCGCCAAAAACTGGTCTTGCTGAATGAACATCCCCGCCGCCAGCGGCAGCCCATCCACCGTGCCGTCGATAGGCGAGCGCACTTCGAGCACATACGCCGACACCACGGAGTTCGAGCTCGAAACATACTCGCTCTCGGAAAATATCCCATAGCTCCCCGTCGCCAGCATGGTGACGGCGATGGCAATCTTGATTGTGCGACGCGAAATATGCAGGGCGCGCGCCTCCCTCGAAG
>JALYTE010000467.1 GCA_030854435.1 Acidobacteriota bacterium
GTTTCTGCTCGACGCCGTCGTCGGTGAGGATGAAGTCGTCGGCCGAAAGCGTGAAGACGACGTCTCCACCTTTGGTCTTGACCAGCGCCGGAACCAGCACTAGAGTCGAGCGGACGCTGAGGGTGGAGGTGGGCGAGGACGCGGGCGTTGGCTCAGGGGTCGGGGCGGGCGTCGGAGTCTGGCCCAGCAATGCTGTTCCACTCAGCAGCACGACGATAACAGCAAATCTCATGGCGGTTCCCGAACTCAGTGTAACGCCCCAAGGAAGCTATGATTAATCACTGGGCGTTAACTCAGCGGCTAAAACCGTGGCGATAGCGAAGCATTTATGGGACGGGTGAATCCATGCACTTAATAAAAGCGGACTTATTCAGAGGTGCGTCAACGCTCTTTCGCATTCAGACGCGCTACCATGATGGAAGGCGATGTTCTTATGGTCGAAAAGTTCCACCCAGACGGTTCATACTCAGATCTGACAGATCGTGTCTTGCGCCCGTCTATAATTCGGCGCGAGAGCGTATTGGATCTGTTCGCCGGTTGCGGCGGGCTTGCGCTGGGCTTTGAGGCCGCAGGGTTCGATACTCTCGGATTCGAGATGGACCCCGATTGCTGTGCCACCTACAACGCGAATCTTCATGGGCACTGCGTCGAGCAGTTTCTTAGTATCGATACCGTTTTCCCCGCCGCTGAAGCGATTGTCGGTGGGCCGCCTTGTCAGCCGTTCAGTGTCGGCGGACATCAACTTGGGCTGGAGGACGCAAGAGACGGATTCCCCGCCTTCATTGCGGCGGTGGAACAGTTGCGCCCGCGGATATGGATGTTCGAAAACGTAAGAGGACTTCTCTACAGGAACCGGCGGTATTTGGATGAAATCGTCCATAGACTCGAACGCTTGGGATATGTGGTGGATGTTCGGTTGATGAACGCGGCGCACTATCTTGTACCTCAGAATCGCGAACGGATTATTGTGGTTGGACACAAAGGCGGATATGTATTTCCAGAGCGTGAGCCTGAAACTGTGACTGTGGGTCAGGCACTTGGAGGATTGTTGTTTGCGGAGCCGGAAGAAGGAAAGTATCTGACTGAAAGCATGGATCGATATGTCGCCAAGTATGAAAAGGCTTCGAAATGCATCAATCCGCGCGACCTCAATCCCAACCGGCCTTCTCGTACGATCACCTGTAGGAACCTAGGTGCTCCGACTGGCGACATGCAACGTATAAAACTGCCCAGCGGCAGACGGCGGCGGCTTTCCGTGCGAGAAGGCGCTCGGCTACAAAGTTTTCCCGACTGGTATCGATTTTGCGGTTCGGAAGCAAGCCAGTACGAACAAATCGGAAACGCCGTGTCCCCAATGTTTGCCTATGCGATCGCACAGAGCATCGCATCCTATCTCGATGCGGAATCGGCCTTGAGCGATAACTCCATCCAAGACCGCTGGACGCCCATTCAAGCTTCTTTTGAATTAGTTTAGGAGTTTGCCGTGGCGCGACGAAGCAGGCTGGAAATTTTGCTCGCAGAAACTCTGGCCATATTTGCGGCGGTCGGGATACCGCTTGAAGGGCTAAGTGCGCGACGCAGAGTGAAAATGGCGAAGGCATTTCTAAGCGTGGCCGGTATGAAACCGGGCATGGCCTGGAAGGAAGCCACAGCCGATCATAGACTGCGGACTCGCGATGTCATTCGATGGATGAATGAACATCTTGGCGAAGACGTTTCGCCCGGGTCTTACGACGACATAAGAAGAAAGGACCTTCTTCTTCCCGTCGAAGCCGGTATCGTTCTCAAGAGCGCTGGAAACGAAAGTGCCGCAACCAATGATGGCACTCGAACCTATGCTCTGAGTCGTGAGATGTGTGAACTGCTCCACTTTTGCGGCACTGCGGAGTGGCCGCGAAGACTCTCGGACTTCCTTGGCGGTCGAGAAACGCTCGCGGAACAGTTGATGAAGGCGCGCCAACAGATGCGCTTGCCGGTAACGATAGGGGCCAAGCAACTGTACTTCGGTCCTGGCGAACACAATCGACTTCAGAAGGTCATTATTGAAGAATTTCTTGTTCGTTTCGGACATTCGGCGCAAGTCCTCTATGTCGGCGATACAGAGAATAAGCTGCTCTTTGTCGAGAGCGAGCACTTACGCAATCTAGGTTTCTTCGAACTGTCGCACGACAAACTGCCAGACGTACTTGCTTATTCGAAGGTGAAGAATTGGCTTTTTCTTATCGAAGCGGTTCACTCCGCGAACCCAATTACAGAGCTGCGCAAGAGGACTCTTGAGCTCCTTGCACCGTCGTGTACGGCCGACATCGTCTTCGTTTCAGCGTTCCTGAATCGAGTCGCGTTCCGAAAGTTCGCTCGCGACATAGCTTGGGAGACGGAAGTTTGGATAGCCGAAACTCCGGATCATTTGATTCACTTCAACGGCGACAAATTCCTTGGGCCGCATCCTCCAATCGCAAAGCCGACCCAATCCAAATAGGAGTTCGGCCAGCTCTGCCGCAATATCCGTACACTAATCAAAGAGAAGAGAGTTGGAGCGAGAAAACACCACCGATGATTCCCCAGACCATGCAAGCCCTCGTGAAGCCCGCCGCCGCTCCTGGCATGGAGATGCGCGAGGTGCCCGTGCCCTCCATCGGCGCGACCGATGTTCTGGTCGCCGTCGAAACCGCTTCGGTGTGCGGCACCGACTCGCACATCTACCACTGGGACGAGTGGGCGCAGGCGCGCATCAAGCCGCCCTACATTCCCGGTCACGAGTTCTCGGGCACGGTCGCGGCCATCGGCGAGCGCGTGCAGAGCGTCGCGGTGGGAGATTTCGTCTCCGCCGAGATGCACGTCGCTTGCGGGCATTGTCTACAGTGTCGCAGCGGCCAGGCGCACGTTTGCCAGTTCGTCAAAATTTTGGGCGTCGACGCTGACGGCGCCTTCGCCGATTACGTGCGCATCCCCGCCGCCAACGTCTGGAAGCTCGACCCGCGCATCCCGCGGGACTTCGGCTCGCTCTACGACCCGTTCGGCAACGCCGTCCACACCGTGCTCTCCGGCCCCATTGCCGGGCAGACGGTCGCCGTCACCGGCTGCGGCCCGATCGGGCTGTTTTCGATCGCCGTCGCGAAGGCCTGCGGAGCGTCGCGCATCGTTGCCATCGAGCCCAATCCCCGCCGCCGCGAACTCGCCCGCCAGATGGGAGCGCACGTTTTGCTCGACCCGGCGACGGACGATGTTGAAGCCCGCGTACACGAAGCCACCGCCGGCAACGGCGTCGATGTGCTGCTCGAAATGTCCGGACACCCTGCGGCCATCAAACAGGGCTTTCGCATACTGCGCATGGGCGGACGCGCGTCGCTGCTCGGCATCCCCGCGTGCCCGGTCGAAATCGACCTCGCCAACGCCGTCATCTTCAAGGGCGCAACGGTGCATGGCATCAACGGCCGCAAAATGTACGAGACGTGGTTTCAGATGGAAGCGTTGCTGCGCGACAGCGGCGTGGATATTTCGCCAGTCATCACGCATCGCCTCCCGCTCGCGCAGTTTGACGAGGCGATGCGCCTGCTCGACTCCGGCGAAGCCAGCAAAATCCTGCTTACCGTCAAGCGATAAGCAGGCGACACTGTGGGGCGGCGGTCAGCGGTAGCCGCGGGAAGGGTCCTGACCGACGGCCGCGTCCGATCCATGCTGCTTGACCATCTTGTTGTAGATACCGAGCAACAAAAACGGAGCCGCCCACTGCCCTACGAAGAGTGCAGCGTGTTCTTTGCCGGCAATTTTGAAGGTCAGGGAGGCGGCCATCGAGGCCACTGCCAAGCCGAGATAGGCGCTCGACGGAACCTGAGATGTGTACTTCTCGATACAGGCGGTGATCTGGTCTTCCTGGGATTCACCGGCGTTCACACGAAAATCTGGCATAAGAGTCGTTCTCCACGGCAGTGGCCGTCTTTGGGAAAGATGCAATCCGCGCCACGTAAGGTGCCCGCGCCCTGGAACCATTTTCACGCCGCGAAATATTTTGTGAAATTCCTCACTCCTCCGACACTCCCCGTTGACAGACTGCGGCCAGGGCGATAGCGTAGAAAGTAATGAGCGTTCATGAGAAGCATCGCGGAGTCCACCATCACCATGCGCATTGCGCGATGGGGGCTGTGTCCGGTGCGGTGAAGTAAGCAAGAAACGCACAACAGGATTCAAACCGGCCCGCCGACGCGCACACTTCGCGAGCGGGCTTTTTGCTGCTCGACAGGCAGTGCGGGAAGAGACAGAAAGACGAGGAAAATGACGGCTCAAGATTCATCCGCCGTACCGACCATCGATTTTGAAAAAGCAGGCGGCCTCGTCGCGGGCATCGTGCAGGACGCGCGCAGCGGCGAAGTCCTCATGCTTGGCTTCCTCAACGAAGTGAGCTATGCGAAGACCCTTGAATCGGGCTTTGTGACCTTCTGGTCGCGCACTCGCGGAAAGCTCTGGATGAAGGGCGAAACCAGCGGCAACCGTTTGCGCATCGTCTCCGCCACGACCGATTGCGACAACGATGCTCTGCTGTTCCGCGTGGAGGGCGAAGGCGATGGACTGGTATGCCACGAGGGCACTGTAAGCTGCTTCACCAAGCCCATTGGGCTTATCGCATTGGAGGCGAAGTAATGGCTTACAAGTTGAAGCTGGGCATTCCGAAGGGCAGTCTTCAGGACGCCACGATTGCGCTGTTCGAGCGTGCGGGCTGGCGCATCTACGCCAGCGGCCGCAGCTACTTTCCGACCATCGACGACGCCGAGATCGAGTGCATGTTGGTGCGCGCGCAGGAGATGGCCCGCTACGTCGAACACGGCGCGCTGGACGCCGGACTTACCGGCAATGACTGGGTGCTGGAG
>JALYTE010000003.1 GCA_030854435.1 Acidobacteriota bacterium
GTGGGACGGACGGCCACCATCAGCTCCAGCTTTTTGGTCACTGCGGCGAGTGCCGCAGCCGTCGACCACGCATCAAGCGACGCGGACTCCGGCCCCTTGATGTCGTTGAGGTTGAGCTCGGCGATGAGCGTGCAGTCGTAGCCCCACTGCTCGGACTTGATCGCGAGATCGCGGACGTAGTCCCAGGTGGGAGGCATTTGTTCGTCTTCGACGTTGCGGAGCCATCCGCCGAATACAGGGAGCCAGAAACCATAGCGCATTGTTAGGATCCCTTCGGGTTAGCGATTAGCGAAAGAACGTTTTGTGAAAAGTTGGGCCCGGTGGATTGGCATTCATCCTAAGAAGTGGATAAACGCCAAGCACTTTTTCAAAACGACCATAGTAGGCATTATCATCATCCGCATTTCCATCTAGATGGTCGGGAAAATTTTCGAGGTAGGTTCGTACGCCAGGCACTCTCAGAAATCCGATTGAAAAACTTGCTCCGGCCATTCCGGAACGGTGCCAAGTTCCGGTTGCGTGTTCAACTCTGCCGTCATGCGAGAACTGCTGCTGAAAGGTGCCGTCGGATTTGAGAAAGAGAGTAGATGTTTCATCGTTGCCCCTGAACAAATACGTGTCGGCGAGTGCTCGATAGTCGTAATTTGCGGCTATGGAATACCAAGCCACGAAGAGGGCGAGAATCGCGAATGTAATGGCGAAGGTACGCATGAGGATTCTCATTCAACTCCTTACGCAGCGATAGCTACCTTCGATGGAGACACCGATTGTTGTGCGGAAGCATCTTCGGCGAGATGATTTGGATCGTCTGTATGGAACCAGTTTTCTGGGTTTCCACGATCTTTGAGGATGTACGGAAAGTAGTGGTCAACATCGAGCTGAGGCCAGGCCAAGCTGAGGCCCGAGTAGATTTCAATTTCCGACAGTTGGGCTTCAGTTGCGTTTTCGAGGCCCTCCAGAGTTTCGCGAGGGATGAAAAACCTCTGACCCGTCGAGAGCACCAGGGAGAATGCGTCAATGGACGGCTCGTATCTAGCGGAGCGAACGCGAGGGTGTTTGTCGAAAGCTTTTCCACGCTCAATGGCGGCATCGATTTCCGCGTCGGTTGTGATGTCTTTACCGAGTGCCATGCGTTTTCTCCCAAAGGGCATAGAGTTCTTCGATATGCTCCGCGGCAACACGCCGAATTTTCGACTGGACGTTGCGCGGCGTGTTGGATGGCGTCACCGCATCCCAGCGGTCGGACAAGCTGACTTCGTTGTTCGGTAAGAGATCCAAGATGACGATGGCACCAGCTGTTGTCCCATGAACGTGAGGCGGCGAGTGATCGCGTGTGTGAACCGAAAAGCGGACGCCGTCGAAGACCTTAGAGCCCACATACTCACTGTAACTCTGTTTATTCGGCGAAGCAAGCTAGACTGCAGCGGTAATTCCGGCTTCAGCTTCAAGCCAATCGACAAGTTTCGAGAAGGGGTCGAAGCCGATCACCTTGGGGGCGTCGGCGACGAAGTTGCTCAGCGCGTTTACGTCATAGTAGTAGCGTTGGCCGTCGCGCGCGTCGACGATGTATTCGACGCCGCCGATGTCGATGCCGGAGTGGCGCATGATGGTTTCGACATCTTGAATGGCTTCCGTGGGTGCTGTATAGGCCTCGACCGTCAGGCCGGATTTGGGGGCATCGATGGCGCAGATGCTTCGGTTGAGGTCCGTCCCCGATGTCGTCCGGCAAATGTCGCCGGGGCAGAGGTCGAACGTTTCGCCCGTGATGTGGATTTTGATCGCGTAGAGGAACTTTCCATTGAGGACTTCGAGGCGCACGATCTGGTCGTCCTGAGCGGGAATGAACTCCTGCACCAGCGCGGTCGAGTCGAGTCCGAACTGCAGTCCGTCGGCGGAGTCCGGCCCGGCGGCGATGGCGGCTTGCAGTTGCGAAAGGCCGTCGAAGCGCTTGACTCCGCTGCCCGAGCCGCCGATGTTGGGCTTGACCACGATCGGCCAACGCAGCCCGACGACAGCTTCTTCAGCTTGCGCCGCGCGATGAATCACGCGCGCCTTCGGGTAGGCGAGGCCCAGCCTGTCCAGCAGGACAAGCTGTCCGGCCTTGCTCAGCTCGGAGCTGAACCCCTTGAAGCCGTTGATGACTCTTACGCCGCGCGATTCGAGGTGCTCCAGAAAACCGAGCGTGTAGAAAATCTGATCGCCGTGGTCGCGGTTCCACGCGCTCGGGCTCATGCGATTGAAAACCAGCGAATACTTTTCTTCAGGATGGTCTTCGGGGGAGTAGAAGTGGTCGGGGGCGTAGAGCTTGACGTAGGGCGTGGCGCGGCGGTCGAGCTCGGCGAAGAGCGGCTTGAACCAGTTCGGCTGCTCGTAGTAGATGGCGATGGGGAGAGTGTTTTGCATTGTGTCTAGGATATGACGCGCTGGGAGGCTGCGGGATGCGGAAAACGGTTGCGCTTCACGCCCTCCTCAACCCGGCCTCTTCAATGGCCGCCGAAATATCTTCATCTCGCATGCCCCGTTTGCGCAGACTCTCCGTCAATGCCGCGACCGGTGCGCCTTCCAGCCGCTCCAGGTCCTTGCGAAGTCCTTGACTGATGTAGGACTTGATCAAAGGCTGGTACCCGGAGAAACCCAACATGGGCGCAATCTCCTTCATGTCCGCGATGACCCTTTCAGGAATTCGCAGGCTGATGGCAGTCATCGCGCGCTCCTTGCCCAGTCGTTCGCGCATCCGTTCAGCGGCCGTCTTCATAGAGGTTCCTTTGCCTGAGGGTAGCTTTTCTTGCCGAAATGATGCGAATGTGGAGACCTGCGCGTTCCAGATGAACCACATAGAGGAGATGATCCTGCAATGTCGCTCCAATCAACGCGAGGCGATGCTCTCCCTCCACGCTGGCGTCTTCACTCTCCTGCGATGGATCGAAGAACACCTGACAAGCCAACTCAAACGCCACGCCGTGCTTATTGCGGTTCGCAATCGCTTTCAGCCCGTCCCTATGAAGGTTTGGCCGCGATACGCGAAGATAGCGTCCATCACTCTTGTATATACTTTGCATATTCATGAGTCAATGTTTCCTGATATTCTGATATTCAGAGGTTCAGTTATGGTCACCACCATCAAAATGGGCAAGCGTGGGACTCTCGTCCTGCCCGCCGATCTGCGTAAGCGATTTGGCATCACGGACGGCTCGATTCTCAATATCGAAGCGACTGCGGATGGCATCGAGGTCCGTCCCGCAGTGGCTTACGACGTTGAAATCTATACGCCGGAGCGTCGCGCCGAACTTCTCCTCAACAACGCGATGACCAGGGAAGAATGGGACGAGATTGCGGCAGAAGTCCGCGCGGACGGACTCGATCCGCAGAAAATCCCGTTTGTCGCTGCCAACCAGCGAGAGTCTTTGCCAACCCGGCAAGAGTGGAGGGATGAGATCGAAAACGCGCAAACGCCTGAGAGGCAAAGCTGAGTGCCTGAGTTATTTTTGTGGTTGAGAATCTATCTCGATGCGAATGTGTTGATCTCGGCCAGCCTGTCGATAGACAGTCAGTTCCTCGACTTTTGGCGCATGAGACAAGTTCGGCCCATCACGTCGGCGTATGCCGTAGAGGAATCGCGCAGGCACCTCAGGACAGATCAAGTCGCACGCTTGCAGGAACTTCTGACGCACACGGAAATCTCGGACGAGCCCGGGACATTCCTGATTCCAAACGGTGTGGCGCTCATCGAAAAGGACCGCCCGATTCTGGCTGCGGCAATCTTTTCTCGCGCCGATTATTTGATTACGGGCGATAAGCGACACTTCCAGCACCTCTTCAACACGTCCGTCGCGCGAGTACGAATTATCTCTCCCGGCGATTTTCTTCGCCTCCACAAAGACCGCATCATCCTATAGCCCTTCGCGTAAAATCTATCTGCACACAGTATTTCGCTCGCCCCGGAGAGTCCTTTCTGGTGACCTATCTCAACGCGTTCGCTCTCTTCCTCGCTGGCCCCCGGGGTCTCGGGCACTACTGGAAGACGCACTACGCCGACCACACTTTCCGCAACGTCTACCGTTGGAACGCCTTCGACGTTTCGCTGCTCGTGCCCTACTTCATCGTGATGGTGATTCTGGCGTTCTACGGCATCCATCGCTATCAATTGGTGTGGCTCTACTATCGCAACCGCAAGAATGAAGCCCACTCCACGCAACCACCGCAGCGTTTCAACGAGGACGAGCTTCCCTTCGTCACGATTCAGCTCCCCATCTACAACGAGCAGTTCGTTATCGACCGGCTGATCGACGCCTGTTGCCGCCTCGACTATCCGCGCGACCGTTTTGAAATCCAGCTTCTCGACGACTCCACCGATGAAACCATCGCCGTCGCCCGCGGCATCGTCGAGCGATACGCCGCAGGCACGGAGGGTCTCGCTCCGCAGCCCATCCGCTATCTGCACCGTGCCAATCGCCATGGCTACAAGGCGGGCGCGCTTGAAGAAGGCCTCAAAGTCGCGAAGGGCAAACTGGTCGCCGTCTTCGACGCCGACTTCGTGCCCCCGCCCACCTGGCTGATGCAGGTCGTCCATCACTTCGCCGAGCCGGGCGTGGGCATGGTGCAAACCCGCTGGACGCACCTCAATCGCAACTACAGTTTCCTGACGCAAGTCGAGGCGATCCTGCTCGACGGGCATTTTGTTTTGGAGCACGGCGGACGCTCTCGCGCGGGCGTTTTCTTCAACTTCAACGGCACCGCAGGCATGTGGCGGCGGCAGGCCATCGACGAGGCGGGCGGTTGGCAGCACGACACACTCACCGAAGATACCGACCTCAGTTATCGCGCGCAGTTGAAGGGCTGGAAGTTCAAATACCTTCAGGACGTCGAGTGCCCGGCGGAGTTGCCCATTGAAATGACCGCGTTCAAAACGCAGCAGGCGCGCTGGGCGAAGGGTCTCATCCAGACGGCCAAGAAGGTCCTCCCCTCCGTCATGCGCAGCGACGCGCCGTTCCGGGTCAAGCTCGAAGCCTGGTACCACCTGACCGCGAACATCAGTTATCCGCTGATGATCGTGCTCAGCGCGCTGCTGATGCCGGCGATGATTATCCGCTCCTGGCAGGGGCCGATGCAGATGTTCCTGATCGACCTGCCGCTCTTTATGGCGAGCACGATGTCGGTGTCGTCGTTCTATCTCGTCAGCCAGAAAGAACTCTACCCGAAGACCTGGCACAAGACGTTTCTGTATCTGCCATTTCTGATGGCGTTGGGCGTCGGCCTCACCATCACCAACACGAAGGCCGTCCTCGAAGCGATGGTCGGCCATAAGTCGGCCTTCGCGCGCACGCCGAAGTACAGCGTGCAGAAGAAAGGCGAGCGGTCGCAAGCGAAGGTCTATCGCAAGCGGCTGGGAATTGTCCCCTGGATCGAGCTGGCTATCGGCTGCTACTTCGCCGCCACGGTGTGGTACGCGTGTACGACGGAGAACTATTTCACCGTCCCATTTCTTCTGTTGTTCGTGCTGGGCTACTGGACCACCGGTTTTCTCAGCCTGTTGCAGGGACGCTTTGAACGCGGCAGCGCGCGCGGACAGGAAATCCACGAGAAGCCTTATCCGGTGGGCGTTTAGGGCCTCTTGAAGACATCTTGCACCCGGCTCCTGGCTCGGCTAAAGTATTCACAGTGAGATAAGTTGGGGTTCACTTGGGTTCACAGACATTCGACGGCGTTCGGTTCGCTGCGTTCTCCAAGGATCACTTTCCACCGCACGTCCATGGCTTCTATGCAGGCGTCGAAGTAGTCGTTGAGATTCATCCAGACTATGTGCGTCGAGCGTGACGCAAGAAAAGCATTCGGCCGCGGAACGCAAAGTTGTCCGATGTTGCACATATCTTGAACACGGCCGCCATTTACAAGAAGGACCTGCTCGCAACCTGGAGGAAAATCGATGCTGCATCCGGACGTTAGAGATACTATGGACGACATCGACGCCGCTCTGGCCGCCGCTAAACTCGAGCCGCCCGAGCCCACGCTGGTGGACGCCGCCTATCATCGCGAGCTCGACCTTTTTATCTTCACAATCGACGACGGCCGCCGCCTCGCCATTCCGCGCGAGGACATCTGGGCGGTTCGCAATGCCACGCCCGAGCAGGCCGCCGACATGGAAATCGGCCCCAACCGCGTCAATGTCTGGTGGCCCCAGGTCGATGAAGGCCTTTATTTGCCCGACACTCTGGAAGGGCGCTACGGTGGCCGCGCCTGGATGGACCGCGTTCATCGCCGCAACGCTGTCGCGGCATAGAGCGAAGTTCGCAGTCCGTGTCTCTCCGCTGCGGCGGCAAAGTGCGCTTGCCCTTCGACTGCGCTCAGGGTCGAGATGACAACGCTTTGGGAGTCGAGATGACAATGTTACCCGCGGCAGTGTGCCGTGCCGCCGCTTACGGAATCGCCGGTGTCGGATTTACCGGTGTCCCGGTCGGCGACGCCACCCCGAAGAACTCGACCACATCGCTGTTCGCAAAGTTGGAGACCCACACGTCCCCCGTCGCATCGACTCCAATACCGAACGGCTGCACCAGAGAGGCGTCCTGCCCCAAGCCCTCTACCGGCGAAAGCGCCGTGCCCGCGGGCGAAGCGCTGGCGTTGCCGGCCAGATGGGTGATGGACGCGCCTAAATAGTTCGACACCCAAATGTCCTGCGCTCCGTCGATCACCAGCGCGATCGGCGAAGTAAGGCCGCCCATTTTAGTGCTCGTCAGAGTGGCCGTCCCGGTCGCGCTCACTTCGGTCACTGCGCTGCTGAAAAAGTCCGCGACCCAGGCGTTGCCCAGGGCATCGACCGCAATGGCGCTGGCGCCGTTGCAACACGCGAGGTGCGACAGCAGAGTTCCATCCGCAGCCAGGTGGGTAATCGAGCCGTCGCTCTGGTTGGCCAGCCACAAGCCATGCGTCGAGTCGGCCGCCACGCCCGTCGGAAACGACAGGTTTCCGGCCCCCAGTCCGCCGCTCACGACCGCCCCTGTATTGCTGTAGACAGAAGCGGTCGAGTTCCCGTAGTTCGCGATCAGTATGTTCCCGTTGGTGTCGGCCGAAAGCGCGTCGGGGAAGTCGAGGCCCGGGTCGGAGAACGTCCCGATCAGTTGCCCGGGCGTCCCGGAAGCGCTGCCCGCAAACTTCGAGACGCTCCCAAAGGTCCCTCCATGTTGGGGCATGTTTTCGCTCGATACCCAGATGCTGCCGCTGGGGTCGATCGTCAGTCCAAAGCTCTGGCTCAACGTGCCAACCCCGAAGCCGCTCGCGCTGAAGGGCGTCCCCTGCGCCGTAAAGCCGCTCAGCACGCCGTTGAGTCCGGCAACCCACACGCTGCCGCCAGCGTCGAGGCCCATTGCCGTCGGCGAATCGAGGCCGCCGCCGGTGACGGTTAGGCTC
>JALYTE010000006.1 GCA_030854435.1 Acidobacteriota bacterium
AAATGTTGTCGCCCGGCATCCCCGGCACGAACCCCAGATGGTCGTAATGCGCCGTGTACATCACCGCCTGGTCGTGCCCACCGGCGTTCGCACCCGGCAGCATCCCCACCACATTCGCGCTCTGAAATTTCCGCACTTCGCTGGCCACATGCGCCTTCAAACGCAGCGGCAACTCCACCGCCTTGAACCCCCGCTTGCCCGCCGCATCGAACGCCCCGTCCAACGTCATCCCGCTGGCCTCGAACATCCGCTTGGCCACGTCAAGCTGTATCCAACTCGCCGCTTGCAACCGCGGGTTCGCATCGTCGCGCAGAAAAGTTTTCTCACCAGAGTTTGAATTCTTCACCACATCCCAGCCATAACTCGCGAGATCGGTACGATGGATAATCAGCGCGCCCACCGCGCCTTTTCGCGCCGCCTGCTCGAACTTGTACGTCCACCGCCCGTAGTACGTCAGCGCATCGCCGCCAAAGAACTTCGGATCGTTCGACGGCGGGTCGCCTACGATGCAAAGGATGACCTTTCCCTTCACATCGACGCCAGCATAGTCGTCCCAATTGAACTCTGGAGCGGTGGCCCCATAACCCACAAAAACGATCGGCGCATCGATGTCCGTCACCGCCGTCAGCGTCTGGTTCGACACCACAAAGTCCTCGCCAAACTTCAGCTTCATCGCGCCGCGTTTGCCGTTGACGCTGAACGTCGTCTCCGCGGGTTTGGCCTTCATCCCGACGAAATTGATCTGCTGCAAATACGTCCCATCATCTCCCGCGGGCTTCAACCCATACAGCGCAAACTGCGTCGCCACATACTTCGCGGCAAGCTCCCCGCCGCGCAGCCCCGGATAGCGACCCTCGAAGAGATCGTCGGAAATGAACTTCGTTTGCGCGGCAATCCGTGCCGGATCGACACTGGCCTCGGCCTTCTGAATCCCCACGCCGCTCTGCCCCTGCGCGGCCACCGAACATAAGATCGACAAAGCCGCACACCACATTCTGTTTACCATCATTCTAGTCGCTCCCAATCCGTCTTGCGAAAGTATAGGACGAGCGCTGCGACATGCGCCACCCATGTTCTTCGCCAAAGCACATCATTTGATTTCAATCAACCCCAAACGCCCCAGGCATTTTCTCGCCAACCCGGTCAGCGGAAGCCTGGGCAACTGCTGCAACGCTACCCAATGCAGGTCGTCGTCGTTCGCCGGAATTGCGTCCAACAAACCTCCGCTCGCACTTTGCCGAAACACTTCGACCTCATAGTTCGTATTCGTAATCGAATGTCGCACGCGAATCGTCGGCGCGCGTCCCTCGACGGCATCCAGAGGCAGGGCGGGCAGTTCAAACATCTCCGCCATCAAGCTCGCCTCGCTCGACCGCTGCTCCAGCAGCACCTCAGTTCGCTCTCCCACATACCGCACGGCCAGCAGATAAGCGACGCGCCGGGTCTGCCGCTTTTCGCGCTTTACTGTCGGATGCTCGCCCCGCGTCCGGCACAGCGCCACCACCGGACATTCCAAACACAATGGCCCGCGCGGAACGCAAATCGTCGCACCCAACTCCATCATCGCCTGGTTGTGATCGCCCGGCGCATTCTCGATAGACACGCCGGATTTCTTGCTCGCCGGAGGCATCAAAGATTGCGCGATTCCTTGTAGCCGCGCCTGCCCTGCCGTGGTCTTGTCTTGCAGATGCCCCGTCAACCGCAGCAGCACGCGCTCCACATTGCCGTCCACCACGGCCATGCTCTCCCCGAACGCGATGCTCGCGATCGCCGCCGCCGTGTAGGGGCCGACGCCGGACAGCGTGCGCAATTCAGCCGCGGTCCCCGGCAACTTTCCGCCCAGTTCCCGCACCACAAACTGCGCCGCTTTGCGCAGCATCCGCACGCGATTGTAGTAGCCAAGCCCACTCCACATCGCGAGCACGTCCGCCTCCTCCGCCTCCGCCAGCGACTGCAGCGTCGGAAAGCGTTCAAGAAAATCGACGTAGCGTTGCAGTACCGTCGCCACCTGCGTTTGCTGCAGCATGATCTCCGATAGCCATATCGCGTACGGGTCGTGAATACCGCGCCACGGCAACAGGCGCGCATGTTCGCGATACCAAGGCATTAGCCTCCGCCGGAAGTCCTCTGCGTCAAGCTGCGCGGGGACCGCGCCAATATCCATCAGGTGGCCCATCTTCGCGACGGTTTCAGCGTCGCCAAGGTGGGAGGGCAAGCCCGGATCGACGGCGTCCAGCGTCTCGTGCGTCATCGGCACCGTCCTAACACTCTTCATACTTCCAGTTTCGGCGTTTGCCTTCCACCAGCCAAGCGACCGTCTGAGCCACGCGTTTTGCGCGCGTCTCGTCGCGCTTCGCGTCCGCGATCCAGTCGATGTACTCGCGCCGGTGGCTGGGCGCAAAAGCGTCGAACGACTTCTGCGCGGCCTTGTTCTTTTTGAGCGCCGCAACCAACTCCACCGGCACCGCCGCCTCCGCTTTCGCCACCCGCTGCGGGCGCGTGTAGCTCTTGGTCCGCGTGCCCGCGTCGATCGCCGCCGCCGCCTGCTTGAAGTACGCGATCAACTCCTTGTCGCTCGGCAGGTCGTCGAGCGTCTCCACCCTCCCAAACGTTCCCATCGCCTCATTGGACTTTCCGCTTGCGCCCAACCTCCCCGCGACCTTTTTGTCCCAGAAACCCACGGCGCAATGCTGCTTGAACGCCGCCATATTGCCGAGAATGATGCCGCCATACATGAAGAACGGATGCGACCACTTGATCGCTTCCTCGACCCCCGGCACGGCCTTATACACCAACTCGCGCACATGCGTCAGGATCGGTTGCGCAAACGGCGCCGCTTTCGCAATGTAGGCGTCGACCAGCGGAGAGCGTACACTCTTGGTTTTTGTCGAAGGGATCATCGCGCACTATCCTACCGCGACCTGGCACCAAGCGCGAATCTTCGCCTTTCTTGCTGTCATTCCCCTGAGCGAAGCCGAATGGGGAACCTGCTGTTGCCGGGTGACGCAACTTCGCGGCCCCACAAATCCGGCGACCCATCTTCGCGACGGTTTATCGTCGCTAAGAGCCAGTTCACGATCTCTGTTTAGGCCCGTAGACCCTGTCATCTCGACCGGAGTCTTCGCGCTTTTTGCGAAGGCGTAGGCCTGTCATCTCGACCGGAGTCTTCGCGTTTTTTTGCGAAGGCGTAGACCCTGTCATCTCGACCGGAGCCTTCGAGCTTTTTGCGAAGGCGTAGTGGAGAGACCTGCAGATTTTCCATGGGTTGCTCTGCACAATGGGGCGCTGTTGAAAAAGGGTTTCGCCCGCATCTCTACCCCGACCCTTGTCTCTCCAAGATGGTTTATCGATTCGACTATTTACAATAGTTTAAAATTAGTCGCCGACCCGCCAATTTACAGCGGAGAATAGCTGCATACCCCATGAAAAATTCAACCAGGAAACATCGGCTCTCTATCCTCTCCCTCTGCCTGTTCTGCCTCAGCGCCGGCGCACTCGCCCAGCAGCCTGTGCAAACGCCGGCAGTTCAAAAATCGGCCGCGCCAATTGCGGTTGTTGAGAATATCACCGTCAGCGCTACCGTCGAGCCGTTCCCGCTGGCCGAGAGCGATCGGTCGGTCGAGGTCATCTTCCCTCGCGACCAGCCCCTGGTCTCGAACTCCGTCGTCGATCTGCTGCGCGAGGACGCGTCGCTCAACCTCCAGGCGCGCGGTGCCAACGGCGTTCAGGCCGACCTCTCGCTGCGCGGCACGACCTTCGAGCAGACGCTCATCCTGCTCAACGGCCTGCGTATCGACGACCCCGAAACCGGTCACCTGAACCTCGACATTCCCGTTCCGCTCGACGCGGTCACGCGCATCGACATCCTGCACGGCGCGGGCAGCACGGTTTACGGTTCGGACGCCATCGGCGGCGCGGTCAACCTCATCACGCAAGCGCCCGCGCCCGGTCTCAGCGCAGTCTTCAGCGCGGGCGGCGGCAGCTACGGCTCCATCGAACAGCACTTGCGTGTCGCCGCAACGCATGGCCGCATTGCCGAGCAAATCACGGCCAGCCGCGACACCTCCGACGGCTTCATCCCCGACCGCAACTACTCATCGAACGCGCTGGCGTCTGAGACGTGGCTCACGTCGAAGCTCGGCACGACCGACATCCTGCTGGCCACCAGCGACCGGCCCTACGGCGCGAACCTCTACTACGGCCCGTTCCCATCGCGCGAGCGCACCAAGGGCTGGTTCGGGAGCATCCAGCAACAACTCGGCGCGCGCACCGCGGCCAGCTTCGGCTATCGCCGTCACACCGACGACTTCGTGCTGTTTACCAACAATCCTTCTCTCTACGAGAACAACCATGTTGTCACCAGCTACGAGGGCGCACTGCGCCGCGCCGACACTCTGGGTGCCAACACCACTCTCTCCTACGGCCTCGAAGCCGACGGCGACAGTATCCACAGCTTCAACTTTTCCAGCGCTGGCCTCACCCCGGCGCTGGGCGTTCACGCGCGTAACCAGGGCGCGGGCTACGCGAACCTCGGCGTGCGCGCGTTTTCAAATCGTTATCTGCGCCGTTTCTCGCTCTCGCTCGGCGCTCGCGACGAGGTCCAATCCGGAGGCTTCAACGTCTTCTCACCGTCGCTCGCGGCGGCCTATACCCTCGCGCCCAGCCTGCGTCTGCGCGGGTCTGCCAGCCACGGCTTTCGGCGGCCTACCTATGTCGATCTCTACTACGCCGACCCCACTACCATCGGCAACCCCAACCTCAAGCCCGAGTCCGCCTGGAGCTATGAGGGCGGTCTCGACTGGAAGCCCGCCAACGGTCGCCTGACGCTCACCGCCACAGGCTTTCGCCTGCAACAATACGACACCATCGACTACTCGAAGCTCATCCTCGCCACGCCCGCGCTGACCTTCGCCGAACCGTATCAAGCCATCAACATTCAGTACCTCAACATCACCGGGGCCGAGACCACGCTGCGCCTGCGACTGAACTCAACCCAGCATCTCCAGTTCAGCTACACCGCCGCCCACGCGCCCGCGCTTCCCCCCAACCGCATATTCAGATATGCCTCGAACTACGCTGCCCAGAACGCCATCTTCGGCTGGAGTGGCCAGCTTCCCAGCGCGCTTGGCCATCAGTTCACGGCGCACACTCAGGTCAACGTCGTGCAGCGCAGCCAACAGACCGCCTACCCGCTGTGGGACATCGCGTTCTCGCGCAACACGGGCCGCGTGCGTCCTTACGTGCGCGCGCTCAACCTCAGCAACACCGGCTACGAAGAGATACCGCAGGTTCGGCTTCAGGGCCGCAGCATCATGGCGGGCGTGGAGTTCAACTGGTCCCGCGACGCGCACTAAGAGCATATTTTCTGAAGGTATAAAAGGTCGTTATCTCTAAAGCGATAAAGGTTGTCATCTCGACCGGAGCGCAGCGCAGTGAAGAGATCACGGCGTTTGTCATTGCTTTTCGTTCTGTCATTCCCGAAGGGAACCCTGCCGTTGCTGTCGTCCCTTCCCGTCTCACGCCAGCATCCTACCCGCCGGAATCCGCGTACGCGTAGCCACCACACGCAACGCTCCCGGCCAAATCCGCGCCGTCACGCCCATTAGCCCAGGCCGATTCACCAACCCTCGCGAAAGCCATGTCGCCAGACCCACCTGCCGCGAAAGCTCCCCATGCACACGCCGTTGAAAGCTCTGCGCAGTCTCGCCGGCAAGATACATCTGCGCCGCGAGCATTCCGGTATGCAGCGCAATCGCCATCCCGTCCCCTGTAAACGAAGGCACCACCGCCGCCTGATCGCCCAGGTGCCAAACCCCGTCGGCGTGCTCGCGCACCATCCCATAGGGAATCGCAGACACCGCCAGCGGCCGCTCCAGCAGCGCCTCCGCCCCCTCCAACCGCTCGCGTAAATGCGGTGACTGCGCCAGCAGCTTCTCCCACCGCCCGCCCAGCCGTCGCAGTTCGTCCCGCTCGATCAGGCAGCAAAGGTTCGCCGCCCCGTCTTCCACCAACTGCAAACCCCCGTACCCTCCGCGATACATTATCAAATCCACATACCCTTGCATCGCCGCCGTCTGCGCCGGAGCCAGCCGCCAATACATCTTGAACGCCACCAGATCGTTTTGCCGCCCCGCCGGCCGCGCACGCCCCCTTACGTCATGCTTCCCCGTCGCCAGAAACACGGCCCCCGCCTCGATATTCACCTTCATTCCAATTTCCGCCTCCGTCCCCCCACCCTCCTCCGCGTCCCTCCGCGTTCCCTCCGCGTCCTCCGCGTTCGCTTTTGCTGTTGCACTTGCATTTGCACTTGCACTTGCACTTGCACTTGCA
>JALYTE010000037.1 GCA_030854435.1 Acidobacteriota bacterium
AACTCGAAGCTGCACGCGCGCCAACTCTGCTTGACGCACCGCTCTCCAAATTTGACATCGCCTCGCGCGGCTTTGCCATCGACGCGCTAAAACGCGATGCGGCCCTCAACTGGGGTCTCCTCGACCGCCCGCAGCGTCTCAACATCCGCACCATCGACTCGGTCTGCGCGGAGATCGCGATTACGCTCCCTCTGCTCTCGGGCAGTGGAGCGCCGCGCACGCCGTCGCCGGATTCCGAGCCGCTCTATCGGCTCGCAGCGCAGCGCGCCTTGATGCAACTCGGAGGCCCCGACGCCGCACTCAGCGCGGCCATTCGCAACGTTCTGCTGCACCGCGACGGCAGCCTCGCGGATTGCGAAACTCTGCTCGCCCGCATGTTGGCCGCGCGCGAGCAGTGGGGCGACCTCGTCCCGCTCGGCGCGCGACTCGACGACGAAGCGCTCGAAAAAGAAGTCCGCCCCAAGCTCGAACGCGCGCTTGAACAGATCGTCTGCGCCGGCCTCACCCGCGCCGCGAAAGCCATGCCTCCGGACATGCTGATCGCCCTCTCCTGGCTGGCCGCTCGCCTCTCTCACCAGCCCGGATACAAGGGCGCGACGTCACCGATTTTTATTTGCGCCGGAAAACATGATCCCCCCGAGGCCCACGTCGCCCACCTCGAACATTGGAACGCCCTGATCCATCTTCTCCTCAAGCCTTCCGATGGCGATTGGCGGATTGGCTTGGCAAGAAACCATCTCGGGTTCGAGATCGATAAGTCCGATGTCGCGCTGCTCAAGCAACTGATCGAGGAAGTGCGCGAGGACGGCACGCTGCGCGAAGCCCTCTGCGCCGTGCGCTGCCTCCCTCCCGCGCATTATCCCGACGAACAATGGGTCGTAGCTAAAGCCCTTTTTCGCCTGCTCGTTCGCGCGCTCGCGGAACTTAAAGTGCTCTTCGCCGAGCGGCAGCAGTGCGACTTCACCGAACTCGCGATGGCCGCCCGGGAAGCCCTCCGCGCAGAGAATGGCGCAACAGATTTCGCCAGCGCGGCAGGATCGACGTTGCGTCATCTGCTGGTCGACGAGATGCAGGACACCTCGTCCAGCCAGTACGAACTCATCGCAATGCTGTCGCGAAGCTGGGACGGCCACAGCCAGACGCTCTTCTTGGTCGGCGACCCGAAGCAGTCGATCTATCTTTTCCGCCAAGCCCGCGTCGAGCGCTTTCTCCGCGCCATGCGCGAAGAACGGCTCGGCGAAATCAAGCTTGGCGCTCTGCATCTCACGGCGAACTTCCGCTCGCAGGCCACACTGGTCAAGAACTTCAACCGCGACTTCGGTCGCATATTTCCGTTGCCCGGCGACGAAGGCAGCGCCGGCAGCCAGGCGCTCGATGTGCCGTTCGTTCACGCGGATTTCGTGCGCGATGTGTCGCCGGTCGCGGCCGGGCTGGTGTGGAACACGAGTATCCTCGGCGGCGCTGGAGACGACGGATCTACGCTCGCCAACGCCAAGCACGAGCGTCGCATGCACGCGCTCGAGGAGGCCCGCTACGTTCGCAGCGTCGTAGAAATCTGGCGCGCGCGTCCCCTGCCCGAGGGTCGCGCTCAACCCTGGCGCATCGCCGTGCTGGCGCGTGCGCGCACCCACTTCGCGCATATCATCGCCGAGTTCGACCGCCCCGGCCCGAGCGGGGACACTGTCCCCTTCCGCGCGCTGGAAATCGAGCAACTCGGCGAGCGTCCCGAGGTCCTCGACACGCTTGCGCTCACGTGCGCGCTGCTGCACCCCGCGGACCGCGTCGCCTGGCTCGCCGTGCTGCACGCGCCGTGGTGCGGTCTGGGCATAGCGGACCTGCTCGCCCTCTCTGGCGGCGGCATTCCGGAAGCCGCCGCCGAAGCACTCCCTGCGGTCGTCGCCGCGCGGCGCGATCTTCTTAGCCCGGATGGCCGCAAGCACTTCGACCGCGCGTGGCCGATCCTCGAAGACGCCCTCGCCCAACGCGGCCGCACCTCCACTGCGACTTGGGTGGAGCGCACATGGCGCTCCCTCGGCGGCGATGTTTCGCTGACGGCCCAACAACTCGCCAACGTCGGACTCTTCCTCACCGCGTTGCGCGAAGTCGAAGAGCCGGGTGGTCGAGTCGATCTCGCCCTGCTGGCCGGGAGCGTGCGTCGCCTGTACGCCGAGCCGCGGTCTGGCTCAGACGCTGTTGACCTCACTACCATCCACAACGCCAAGGGTCTCGAATGGGACGTCGTTCTTGTCCCCGCGCTGGAGCGCCGCGGCCAGACCAGCCGCAGCGAGTTCCTCAACTGGCTCGAACTCGATTCTTCCGACGATGAGATGGCGCACGTCATCCTCGCGCCGATCTGGGGCAAAGGCGGCCAGCCCGACGCGCTGCACAAGTGGCTGACCGGCGTTCGGAGCGCCCGTGAGGCCGCCGAGCACAAGCGCCTCTATTACGTCGCCTGCACCCGCGCCCGGGAAGAACTCCACCTGTTCGGTGCCGCGACGCGCAAGAAGGACGGCCAACTCTACGCCAAACCCGGAACGCTGCTGCAAGCCGCGTGGCCTGCGGCCCTGCCGAATTTCGAGCGCGACACCGGCTCCGGCACGGCCATCTCGACCACCGCCGAAATGTTCGGTCGCGCGTTCGCAGATCGATTCCGCGACTCTGCCCAAACCTTTGCCATCGCCGCAGGCGCGGTGCCGGAAACCCGCCTGCTGCTTCAGCGCCTTCCGCTCTCCTTCGATCCTCACCAACGCTTTGCGGCCGCCACTGCCCAACGCCTGCCCTACACTCCTGCCGCCGCGCTTCGGCAAGGCCCCACGTTCGACCGCCCCGAAGGTTCATTCGCCGTCCGCGCCTTCGGCAACGTCGTTCACCGCTATCTGCAAGTCCTCACCGCGCGGCTGGAACAGGATTTTGACGCCGATACGCTGCTCGCCGAGCTTCCCGCGTGGGTCACGCGCCTCACCGCCAGCCTGCGTTCCGAAGGGCTCGCTCCTGCCACGCTCGACCGCCTCGCACAGCGTTCCCTGCTGGCCCTCCAGCAAGCTCTGCACGATGAAACGGGCCGCTGGATACTTTCCCCCCACGCCGCTTCGCACAGCGAGCAGGCGCTCCATCTCGGAACGGAAGAATCCGGCGAAATGCGTATCGACCGGACCTTCCTCGCTGGCCCGGACCCGCTCTCCGAAGGCTCGTCGCATCTTTGGATCGTCGACTTCAAAACCACCGAACAGGGTTCGCGTTCACCGGAGCTTTTCGCGGAACAGGAAAAGGCGAAGTACGGAGCGCAACTCGCCACCTACGCGAAGGCAAAGCGCGCAGTGCCCGGCGCTCCCTCCAACGTCGTACTGGGCCTCTACTACCCGCTCGTCCCGCACCTCATCTACTGGACCGCCCCGTGAATGTTTAAGCTTGCGATCCTGAACGCACAGGAACAAATCATTCATCCCAGTGTTACTCTCAACACAAGATTCAAAAACAGTTCCAGGGGCCCCTTTTGATACACCACGGTCATGTCGTACTTTGCGTCGATGATGAAGTCGTAGGTCTTCAGGTCCGCAAGCTCATTCTCGAGCGTTCCGGCTATACCGTGCTCG